>DATMUQ010000228.1:0-3789 GCA_035563795.1 Terriglobales bacterium
AGATGAAAAGATCGAGTTGCCATCACCGCCCCGCCTTCCCGCCGACCAGGCGTTCGAGGCCGCTATAGACGATCAGGACGGTCACCAGCAGCAGCAAGGCCGTGGTGGCGGCTTCGGTCAGGCGATAGGCGCCAAGCTGCTCGTAGAGGATGATGCCGAGGGTCTTCAGATCGGGGTTGCCGAAGAGGCTGATGCCGACGAGATCGCCGAGGCCGAGGCTGGTGGCGAGCGCCATCGCGGTGCCGATCTGCGGCCGCAGGACCGGCCAGTCAATCAGCGCGAAACGCCGCCAGCCGGCAATGCCGAGGGCCCGGCAAAGCTTGTCATGCTGGCCCCGCGCCCGCTCCAGTGCCGGCAGCAACAGGGTCAGCGTATAGGGCACTGCCATCGCCGCATTGAGGACGATGATGCCGAGGACCGGCCAGAGATCGGCGGCGAGGCTGTCCGGATCGTCGCCGCCGAAGAGGCTACCCAAAAGATCACTGTTAGCGGCATCGCTGATCCAGAGATAAAGCCCCATCCCCAGCACCATCGGCGAGAAGGCGAGCGGCAGCAGGCCGGCAATGCTTTGCCCGCCGCGGGCGAGGCGCCGCAGCAGCCGGCGCAGCGGAGTGACGAGGAAGCTCCGCGTTTCCTCCGGCGCGGTGGCGGCACCGGCCAGCAGGAAACCGGTGACGGTGGCGAGGCTGCCGGCCATCAGCGACAGGCCGAGGCCGAGTGTTGCCGCCTGGGCGAGGGCACGCCGGGGCAGCGCATGGGTGAAGCCGGCGAGACCGTCGACCAGCAAGGCCGCCTCGGGCAGGACGACGAAGAGAGCAGCAAGCGTGATCCAGGCGCCGTCGCCCCAGCGCGCCGATCGGGTGGCACCGTCATGGCGCCAGAGCGGCCGCCCCAGGCTGGTCCCCAACTCCATGCGCTGGGCGAGCGCACGGCAGATCAGGCCGACACCGAGGCAGAGGCCAAGCTCGATCAACGCCAGCAGCCCGGCGCGCGGCAGATCGGCATCGAAGCGGATCGCCTGGAAGATCGCCACTTCCATGGTCGAGGCCCGCGGCCCGCCGCCCAGCGTCAGCACGATGGCGAAACTGGTGAAGCAGAGCATGAAGATGGTGGCGGCGATTTGCGGCAAGGCGCGGCGCAGCAGCGGCACTTCGATCAGGCGGAAGACCTGGCCGCCGCTCATGCCGAGCTGGGCGGCGAGGCGCCAGGTCTCGGCGGGGATGCCGGCCCAGGCCGGCAGCAGCAGGCGCACCGCCAGCGGCAGGTTGAAGAAGACATGGGCGATCAGGATGCCGGCGAGGCCATAGATCGACGGCCAGGCAAGCTGCCAGCCGGTGGCCTGCGCCAGCGCCGCAATGAGGCGGGCGGCAAGGCCCTGCTGGCCATAGATATCGACGACACCGAAGATCGCCACCAGCGAGGGCATCACCAGAGGCAGCGAGAACAGCCGCAGCAGCAAGCCGCGCAGGGGGAAGCTACTTTGGCGGGCAAGCGCCCGGGCGACCGGCACGGCGAAGACGATCGCCAGCAGCGTGGACAGGCTCGCCTGCAGCAGCGTGAAGCGGATGACGCGGTGGAGATAATCGTCGCCCAGAATCGAGAGCAGATCGTCCGGCTGCATCTCGGCGAGCAGACGCGCCAATACGGCGACGGCACCGAGGACGAGCACCAGCGCGGCGATGCGGCCGAGCGTGACGATGCCCAGGCGCGGCGCGGCACGGCGAGCGATTCGGCTGCGGTTATCGGATAAACCCGATGCGGTTTCGGCAGCGGCGCTCATGCGAGAACACCGCGGCAGGGCACCAAAGCAGTGTTCCCTGTCGGGGAATACCCCTCACCCCTACCCTCCCCCTCAAGGGGGGAGGGAGTTAGGAGGTGAGCGGCGCATGCAGTGCGACGATGGCCGTTCGAAAGGAGCAGCAGCAAATAGCGGTTGCATGCAGCTTTCAGCCCGCCCCACGCAGCAGCGTTCCCTCCCCCCTTGAGGGGGAGGGTTAGGGTGGGGGGAAACGGCGATGAACAGCAGTCAATGAGAAAGCCCCCCTCTCCCCGCCGTCGGCGTAGGCCGACATTCGTCGGAGGGCGCGGGGCGAGGGAGGTGAAGGAGCCGTCTGCGATCATCACCCGCCGACGCCCGTCTCCGCCTACTTGCTGGTAGCGTCGAGCCATTCCTTGATCCAGGCGCTGCGATGCTTGGCGATATCGGCGCTGGGGATCAGCAGGGTCTTGGCCGGGGCCGGGATCTGCTGGAACTCCTTCGGCAGATCGCTGCCGATATCGGTCACCGGGAACATGTAATTGGTGGTCGGAATGAGCTTCTGCACCTCGGCCGTCGTGAGGTAAGCGAGGAACTTCTTGGCGAGCTCCTGCTGCTTGCTGGTCTTGACGAGGCCGGCCACCTCGACCTGCAGGTAATTGCCCTCGGGGAAGTTGAGCGCCTTGTACTTCTCGGTCTTCTCGACGATCTCGTGATAGGCCGGCGAGGTGGTGTAGCTCAGCACCAGCGGCGCCTCGCCCTTGGTAAAGAGGCCGTAGCCCTCGCTCCAGCCCTTGGAGACGGTGAGGATCTTGGGCGCGATCGCTGCCCATTCGCTCTTCGCCTTGTCGCCATAGACTTCCTTCATCCACAGCAACAGGCCGAGGCCCGGCGTCGAGCTCCGGGGATCCATCAGGATCATCTTCGGCTGATCACCGGCCTTGGCGAGATCGGCCAGGCTCTGCGGCGGATTGGGCAGCTTCTCGCTGTCATAGACGAAGGCGAAATAACCGTAATCATACGGCACGAAATCCTTCGCCTCGGTGGCCGAGAGCGGCGGTGTCTTGCCGTCCCAGGCGATGGGCAGTTTCAACGCCGAGGTATCGACGCCGCTCGGCGCGAAGAGGCCGGTCGCCGCCGCCTCGGCGGTCAAATTGGTGTCGAGGCCGAGGATGATATCGGCCTTGGTCTTCTTGCCCTCGATCTTCAGGCGCGACAGCAATGCCGCGCCATCTTCCAGCGCCACCCAGTTGAGCTTGCAACCGCAGGTCGCCTCGAAGGACTTGGTGATGGCCGGGCCGGGGCCCCAATCGGCGGTGAAGCTGTCATAGGTATAGATCGTGAGTACCGGCGTCGTAGCCGCCTGGGCGGTGCCGGTTGCCAGAGACGCCGAGAGGGCGAAACCCGTCACCACAGAAGTAACGAGAGCCGCCGCCCGCAGAGAGAAAAGGGATTGCATCGCAAAATCCTCCACAAAGCGACGGAGGAAAGATGATGCATCGGTGCTGACCCGCTGACTCATATCCCTCCGCCGGTATTAACCGGTTCAGGTTCATCGGGTTGAAGCTTTTGGCCTCTCTCAGCCCGCAGCCAAAAATGGCGAAGGGGCACCCCGTTGAGCGGGGCCGAGAATGGGAGTGTTACAGGGGGATGTCAAGGGCGGGGAAAGCGGCAAGGTTGGGAATGGTAAGACCTAAGCAACTGAAATGGAGGGATGTTTCAAGGCAACATGGAACTATGCGCTTTTATTCTTATTTGCTTCATACTACCGTGAGAGGAGATGAAAAGAAGAAACTCTTTCTTCTTTTGCCAGCACCAAGCAGGGGCATTTTTTCAGATGCATCGGATCGTCAAAGCTCATTTGGATAGTTTCGTAAAAAGCTTCGGGCTGGAAGTGACCTGAGCCCCGAAGCTCATCCATTCGGAAGTAGAGTCAGTTCTTCATTTGAACCCATTCTGGGTTGTTGGGCAACGGGGCGGGGCGCGGAGCCCTCCGTTAGCGCAGTCGCCTCGGCCCGTTGCATTACCGAGGT
>DATMUQ010000229.1:0-5141 GCA_035563795.1 Terriglobales bacterium
CCAGCCGGTCCCCAGCATCCCCAGCCAGACCACGGATAGCGGCACGCAAACCAGCAGCGATTCCACCACCGGCGGCGTCAATGCGACCAGCTCGACGAGCACCTGATGGCGCTCGGTGTCAGTGCTTATAACGCCGTCAGCACGCCGACGATTCCATCGAGCGTCACCGATCCGGCACAATCGACCACGACCGGAACGGCCAGCGCGTCGACCTCGAGCAACGCCAGTTCGGCGAGCACGTCGTCCAGCAGCAGCTCGTCGAGCAGCAACGGCGACCAGGTCTCATTGTCCTCGCAGGCCCAGCAGCTGCTCAACCGCGGTACGCTGGTCTTCGATGCGCAGGGTGCCACGGTCGGCGGCAAGCGCGTCGCCCTGATCGATATCATCGACAATACCGACGGCACCTATACCGAGACGGAACGCGCGGCGGCGGTGCGGCAGATCAACCAGCGCGAAACCGCCGGTTTTCGCTGGGCCAAGCCGACCACCGATGATCCGACCGCGACGAAGCAGTATTACGCGACCTATCTCAGCTATCTGAAGGGCCTGCCCAAGGAAGAGCAGAACAGTTCGCGCTATCAGGGCGAGATCGATCACGCACAGCAGCTGATCAAGGATGCCGATCGCCAGATCGCCATGCAGAACATCCAGCAATTCAACCTCGCCAGCTATACCGGCGACAGCATGGGCCTGTTCGGCCCGCTGGTGACACGCATCAACCAGCAGATCTCCCAGCAACTGGCCGGCCTGCCGAATACCAATCTGACGACGGCGGCGCGTTATTATCAAACCGTGATCAATATGCCGCGCACCGCCGACCAGGTGCTTGCCACCGCCGATCCCAATGCCAGCAGTGACGACTCGTCGGCGTCAGATTCCAGCGCCACCGGTTCGGCCACGAGCGGCGCATCGAGCAGTGGTTCGTCGAGCAGCGGTGCAAGCGCGAGCGGCGCTACCACCGGCGGCGTTTCAGTTCAGGTCTGATTGCCCGGATTCAATGATCAAGTAGATCGTTTGACTGGTGCTTGATGGGCGCCGTCGAGCCGCGTCTTTATGCGACTCAGCGCGGCAGGCCGAAGACTTCTGCCGGCTCGTCGAAGCCGCGCAGGTCGTATTTACCCAGCGGTACCAGCTTGCTGCCGCAAGGCGAGGCAAAGGCGCGCGAGGCGAGCAGGACCTCGTCCAGCGGCCGGCAGAGATCGCCGATCCGCGCCGCCAGGTTGACGGCGGGGCCGATCACGGTGAAATCCAAGCGTGCCAGGTCATGTGAGACGGCGCCGATATTGCCATAGGTGACCGAGCCGGCATGCAGGCCGATACCGACCTTGAGCGGTCGCTTGCCGGCGCTGGCGCGCAGTTCATTCAATTCGCTGATCGCTTCCAGGGCGCCTTCGGCGGCCTCCAGGGCAATGCGGCACTGCCGGTCGCGGTCGAGATCGTCGCGCATCGGGAAGATCGCCAGCACGGCATCGCCGATGAATTTCAGGATCTCGCCGCCCTTCTCATGCACTGGCCGGGCGACGGCATCGAAATAGTCATTGAGGAGGGCGATCACCTCGTCACGCGGCAGCTTGTTGCTGAGCCGGGTGAAATCGCGCAGGTCGCAATACCAGACGGCGGCGGCGATGGTCACGCCCTCACCGCGCTGGATGGCGCCGGCCATCACCCGCTCGCCGGGATCGCGGCCGAGATAGACCTCCAGCAGGGCCCCGGCCAGGCGCCGGGTCTCCAGCATTTCGATCACCATGGCGAGGATCGGCACGATCGCCTCGAAGGCGCCGAGCTGCACGTCACTGAAGCCGCCCCGCAGATCGGTGGTGATGGAGATGCTGCTGCGCACCAGGGGGCCGACATTGAGGGCGAAAATCGCGTAATCGGTGGCGCCCAGGTCGCGCATTTCGGTCAGGATGGGGAAGTCCATCTGGGCGTCGTCGCCTTCCAACCGGCGCCGGATCCGCTTGATGCCGAATTCGTACAGCATGCGGATCGGGCTCTGGGTATAGGTCGAGCTGTTGATCACCGAAATATCGCGAGTGGCGATGGAGATGGCTTCGTCGCCCCGGTTCCAGGCATAGCCGATGGCGGCGATCTGCGGATGCAGGGTGCGCTGGCCGACATAGACCCGCAGCAGGGGGAAGCCGGATTCCGTCAGCTTTTTGACCAGGCCGCCGAGGAATTGCGGCATATCCTTGGCCGAACTGCCCTGTTCCAGCAGCCAGCGGAAGGTCTTTTCCACCGCCGGGCAGGCCAGGGTACCGTCGGCATTGCGGGCACAATCCTGGCCCTGGGCGACCGCTTCCCGGGCCAAGGCGCGCGCCAGCATGTCGCCGACAATCTCCTGCCGGACGGCCCGATCATGGCCATTTTCGTTGATATCGGCGACGGCGGGGCCGGTTTCCCGGTTTGGCCGACCGAAGCTCAGCGTCCCGGCCGCCTGATCCTCAGTAGCATCGTTCATAACCATAACCATTTTGCGGTTGAAGCCGTGAGGTCAATCAACCATCTTCGACTCATCATATCTCGTAAGAGATTAGCGGAGCTATGTAATGTTCATCCAGACAGAAGAAACCCCGAATCCTGCGACCCTGAAATTTCTCCCCGGCCGCAGTGTGGTGCTGCAGGGCACGGCCGATTTCGACAGCGCCGAAGCGGCGCAACGCTCGCCCTTGGCGGCCCGCCTGTTCGGCGCCGAAGGGGTGGTGCGCGTTTTTCTCGGCAGCGATTTCATCACCATCACCAAGAGCGATGCCAAGGACTGGTCGGTGCTGAAGCCAGCCCTGCTCGGCGTCATCATGGAGCATTTTACCACCAATCAGCCGGTCCTGCTCGACGAAGCGGGCGCCACGCCGCATGCCACGACCAACGAAGAGGATGACGAAATCGTCGCCCAGATCAAGGAATTGCTGGATACGCGCGTGCGTCCGGCGGTGGCCCAGGATGGCGGCGATATCATTTTCCACGCTTTCGAGGATGGCGTCGTCTATCTGCATATGCAGGGCTCCTGCAGCGGCTGCCCCAGTTCGACCGCGACCCTGAAGATGGGTATCGAGAATATGCTGCGCCATTACGTGCCGGAAGTGGTCGAAGTCCGCCCGGTCTGAGCGTAACGGGTCTGAGCGTAACCCGTCTTAGCGCAGCGAAGCATAAGCGAGATCATCGGACGGCCGGCATGGTGTGAACCAGGCCGGCCGTTTTCCGTTCACCGGACAGGTTCGTCATCCGCCGACGATCGCTGCCATGCCATGATCTGATGGGGGAAAGGATGTCGGAGATCGCCGCCCGTGCGGGCCAGAAACTGGACCAACTGGCACTGGACCAGCTCTTTCTCGGAGCCCATACCCAGCGCCACTGGCTGGAGCGGCCCTTGTCCGATGCGGTCCTGAAAGAGGCCTATGACCTGGCCCGTCTGGCGCCGACCAGCGCCAATTGCCAGCCGCTCCGCATCCATTTCGTGCGCAGCGCCGCGGCCAAGGAAAAGCTGCAGCCTTGCCTCTCCGCCAGCAATCTGCGCCAGACTATGACGGCGCCGGTGACGGCGATTTTCGCCGCCGATCTTGAATTTTATGAACACCTGCCGAAGCTCTATCCGCAGGCCGATGCCAGGTCCTGGTTCACCGGCAGCGCGGCAACGATTCGCGCGACGGCGGAGATGAATGCGGTGCTTCAGGCCGGCTACTTCATCCTGGCCGCGCGCAGCCTCGGCCTCGATTGCGGGCCGATGGCCGGCTTCGACAAGGCCAAGACCGACGCGGCCTTCTTCGCCGGCAGCAGCTGGAAATCGCTTTTCCTGTGCAATCTCGGTTATGGCGATCCGACCGGCTCCCGGCCGCGCAATCCGCGCCTCGATTTCGCCGAGGCCTGCCGCATCGATTGATCGGTGCAAGCAGGCGGGCCGCTTAGAGCTGGCCGGTTGCCGCCCGGATCTTGCGATCGGTCTCATACTGGCTGAGGGCATAGACCGACCAGATGGCGGCGGGAATCCAGCCGATCAGCGTGATCTGCAGGATCAGGCAGATCAGCCCGGAAAAGGGCCGGCCGATGGTGAAGAACTGTAGCCACGGCAGCAGCAAAGCGAGAATGAGGCGCATCTATCGGCTTCCTTGTTGATCCAGACCGCGCCGCCTTGCAGCAGTGCGATCGCCTGTAGATGATCGCAACGAGGCGGCTTTGCAAGGTTTCGTGCAAGCCGATTGATGCCGGCGGCCTCAACTCTTCGTCAGCCATCTGCACCGCGCGGCTGGGCAGCGGCAGGTGACAGATAGCGGCGCCAGGCCGGCCAATCTGTGCTACTGCTGGCGGCAGTTCTGCGACAGAAAGGTGAGCGGCGATTGAACCAGATAGCAGGCGAGACCGGTGGTGCCGCGACCGATGAGACGATGGCGCGCGACGGCTATGTCAGCGGCATCGCCTATCCGCGCCGCTATTATCGCGAACTCAATCCGGCATCGATCGCCTTTGCCGCTCTGCAGACGGGCTACCCGGCGCCGCGCCTTGACCGGCCGTTCCGCTATCTCGATCTCGGCTGCGGCCATGGCTACAGCACCACGCTGTTTGCCGCGCTGTTTCCTGCGGGCGATTTTGAGGGCGTCGATCTCGATCCCGTCCATATCGCCAGCGCCGAGAAGCTGCGCCAGGCGGCTTCGATTGATAACGCCGGGTTCCGCGTCAGCTCTTTCGCAGCGATGGCGGCGGCGGCCGATGCGCCACGGCAGGATTGTGACTTCATCGTTCTCCATGGTGTCATGAGCTGGGTCAGCGCCGCAGTGCGACGTGACATTGCCGCCGTGATCGCGCGTCGTCTGAAGCCCGGTGGCATTGTCTATGTCAGCTACAATTGCCAGCCTGGCTGGGCGGCGAAGATGCCGCTCCGGGAATTGCTGCTGGAGGCGTTTGATCGGGCAACCGGGGCGACAGTGGCGGCGCGTATCGAGGCCGCGATCGCACTGCTGCGCGGTCTTGCCGAGAGCGGCGCGCATTATCTCGAGAGCAATCCCGCTGTGCTGTCGCTGCTGGAGATGATCGAGAGCCAGGAGGCGGGATATCTCGCCCATGAATTCCTCAACCGGCATTGGACCATCTTCTATCATCGCGACATGGCGGCAGAGATGCAGGCGCTTGGCCTCGGCTTTCTCGGCTCGGCC
>DATMUQ010000230.1:0-2913 GCA_035563795.1 Terriglobales bacterium
GGCAGCGTGAAAGCCAATGGCCGGATTGGCAGGCTCAAGCTGGAAATCGCGGGCTCGGGCGATACCAATTTCGATTCTGTGGCGGCGCGTGAAGCTGACATGGATATTGCGGGATCGGGGAGCATCAAGGCCAATGGCAAGATCGACGGCCTCAAAATCCGGATCGGCGGTGCCGGTCGCGCTGAACTCGGACAAATGGAAATAGGCAATGCCAAAGTGCAAATCAGCGGTTCCGGCACTATCCGGGCGAAAGGCAAGATCGACGATCTCGCAATCGGCATCTCCGGTTCGGGCCGCGCCGACTTCGGCCAAATGCAGACCCGTGCCGCCAAGGTGAAGGTCAGCGGCGATGGCAATATAGATATCGCACCCAGCGAAGAGGCCATGATTGACGTCAGCGGCTCCGGCGATATCTATCTGCACAGCAATCCCAAACAGCTGGAAACCAACATCAGCGGATCGGGCCGTATCCATAAGGTCAGCGCGGGCGGCTAGGCACAGCCAACTCGACAAATGCTTCAGGGGGGACTATGTCCCGCCAGCCATGACGCAGACGCTCAAGATCGGCGACGTCACCATTCCCGGCCGGGTCCTGACCGCGCCCATGACGGGTGTTTCCGACCTGCCCTTCCGGCGCATCGCCAGCCGGTGCGGCGCGTCCTATGTGGCGACGGAAATGGTAGCCTGTGACAGCTTCGCGCGTGGCCGTCCCGATGTGGTGCGGCGGGCGGCGATCGGAGCCAAGGAAGACGAAAATGCTCTGCCTCTCATGGTGATCCAGCTGGTGGGGCGTTCGCCCGAATGGATCGCAAAAGGCGCGAAGCTGGCAGAGGATGCCGGCGCCGATATCATCGATCTCAATATGGGCTGTCCGGCGAAGGAAGTGACCGGCGCCTTGTCGGGCTCGGCGCTGATGCGCGAACCGGACCTTGCGGCACGGCTGATCGAAGCGGCGGTGAACGCTACCACCCGACCTGTTACCTTGAAGATGCGGCTGGGATGGGACGATCAAAGCCACAACGCGCCCCACATCGCCACTCTGGCCGAGAGGCTGGGCGTGAGAGCCATCACCGTGCACGGGCGTACCCGCCAGCAATTCTATGGCGGCAAGGCCAACTGGCGCGCCGTCGCGGATGTGAAGCAGGCCGTCCGCCTGCCGGTGATTGTGAATGGTGACATCATCGATGCCGGATCCGCACGCACGGCCCTGGCACAGTCGGGCGCCGACGCGGTGATGATCGGGCGCGGCGCCTATGGCCGGCCCTGGATCGCGGCAGCGCTTGACAAGGCTCTGTATACGGATGGTGATCTCGCCGAGCCCAACCTTGCCTGCCGTTTAGGCATCGCGCTTGAACATTTCACAGAGACCTTGCGCTTCTACGGCGATGCGCTGGGCTTGAAAATATTCCGCAAGCACCTGGGTTGGTATGTGGAACAGGCTTTATGTCCTGCCGATCCGGCGCTCCGGCGCACGGCTCGGGCTCGCTTGTGTCAAATTGACAACGCAAAGGGCGTAGAATCGGCTTTGGTCGCACTTTGGTCCAATTCCGCCCTTCCAATTCTCGCACCCGCACATATGTAAGGGGCCCTTGTTTGGGGCCCGGGCTGCTGAGCCCACGGGACTTTATTTGTTTCGGGATGTCTGCGGCGCATGGCGCCGATCGTCATCCTGATCATGACGATTTTGGGGGTTTTGATGTCGCGTTTTGCCGTGCCCGCGCTGGCCTTCGGCCTTGTCCTGGCCGCCTGTGGCCGTCCGCAGCAGCAACAGCAGATGCCGCCCGCCAGTGTCGGCACTATCACCATTGCCGAACAACCGGTGCAACTGATCGCGGAGTTGCCCGGCCGTACCAATCCCTTCGCGGTCTCCGAAATCCGTCCGCAAATTTCCGGCATCGTACAGAAGCGGCTGTTTGTGGAAGGCT
Organism: Terriglobales bacterium; assembly: GCA_035563795.1. Classification (GTDB taxonomy): domain Bacteria; phylum Pseudomonadota; class Alphaproteobacteria; order Dongiales; family Dongiaceae; genus Dongia_B. Next base: position 1,926 of record DATMUQ010000230.1, read on the forward strand.
CGACCGTCAAACAGGGTCAGCCGCTTTATCAGATCGATCCGGCGCCCTATCAGGCCGCCTATGACAATGCGGTAGCCACACTGGCCTCCACCAAAGCCAAGGCGGAACGCTATGCCCGCCTGCTGACGGAGCACGCCATTGCTCCGCAGGATGCCGACGACGCCCGCGCCGCCTATCTGCAGGCCAAGGCCAATACCGACGCCGCCCGCATCAATCTGAATTACACCCGCATCACCGCGCCCATCACCGGGCGCATCAGCGCTTCGAGTGTCACCGAAGGCGCGCTGGTGACGGCGCAGCAGGCGACCGCGCTGGCCACTGTCTCCACCCTCAATCCCATTTATGTCGATGTCGATCAGTCCAGCGCCGAACTGGTGGCACTGAAGCGCGCGATGCAGGCAGGACGCGTGCATTCCGATGGGCCGCTGACCGCCGAAGTCGCGTTGAAGCTGGATGACGGCAGCACCTATCCGCTCAAGGGCAAGCTGCAGATGACCGACGTGACGGTGGACCCGGCCACGGGTTCGGTACGCTTGCGGGCAATCTTCCCCAATCCGCAGGATCTGCTGCTGCCGGGATTGTATGTTCGCGCCACCATCAATGAGGGCATCGATCCGCACGGCATCCTGGTGCCGCAGAATGCCATCGGCCACAACCAGAAGGGCGAGCCCACCACCTTGGTGGTGGATGAAAAGAATTTCGCACGCCTGCGGCTGCTGAAGACCGGCCGCGCCGTGGACGGCAACTGGCAGGTGCTGGATGGCCTGAAGGCCGGCGACAAGGTCATCACCGAAGGCCTGGCCAAGGTGATGCCCGATATGCCGGTCAATGCCAGCCCTGCGGGCCAAGCCGTCAAGCAAGCCTCTCAACAAGCACCGGCGGCACACTAATGGGTCTGTCAAAATTCTTCATCGACCGGCCGGTTTTCGCTTGGGTCATCGCCGTCATCGTCATGCTGGCGGGCGGCATCGCCGCCTTCAGCCTGCCG
>DATMUQ010000231.1:0-8613 GCA_035563795.1 Terriglobales bacterium
GCTGGTCCGGCATTACGCTTCCTTCCTGCCGGCGCAGACGCAGATCGCTGCCAAGGCCAAGGTCGAGGAGCGCTATAAGAGCATCTACCGCGTCCTCGTCTATGGCACCGATATCCATCTCAACGGTAAATTTGCGGCGCCGGACTTTGCCCGCTGGAACATCGACCCCACCCGGATCCACTGGAACGAAGCCAGCATCGCCGTGATCCTGCCGGGTGCCCATGCCCTGCGGTCGATCGCCATCAGCATCGACCAGCAGCCGCTCGCGATCGATGCCGGCTTGCTGCCGCAGCATCCGGTGGGCACCGGGCTGCATGGCGATCTTTCCCTCACCGGCCCGCGCGAACTCGCTTTCGACATCACGCTTGCCCTCAACGGCCAGGGAGCATTGTCGCTGCTGCCCTTGAGCGGTCAGAGCGAGATCACCGTCAGCAGCGACTGGCCGCATCCCGACTTCATCGGCACGCCGCTGCCGGTCAGCCATGACATCAGCACCGATGGCTTCACTGGCAGCTGGTCGATCAACCATCTCGCCACCGGCACGCCGATGGCCTGGCGCGACAGCGATTTCCGCCTCGATCCCAGCACCCTCACTGCCGTCGGCGTCAGCCTGGTCGAACCGGGCGACGTGCATCAGCAAACCGATCGCATCGTCAAATACGGCATCCTGGTGGTCGGCCTCACCTTTGGCACCATCTTCATCATCGGCTTGCTGAAGAGCCAGCGTGTGCATCTGGTGCAATATCTGCTGATCGGCATGTCGATCGCGCTGTTCTACCTGTTGCTCTTGTCACTGGCCGAGCAGATGGCTTTCGCCTGGGCCTATCTGATCGCCAGTGCGGTCGATATCGCCATCGTCGCCTGGTATGCCGGCACGACGATCCGCCGGCTGCTCGGCTGGCTCACCGGCCTGCTGCTGGGCGGCGTCCATCTCTATCTCTATGTGCTGCTGCAGATGGAGAGCTATGCCCTGCTGGCGGGCACGATCGGCCTCATCGTCATCCTGCTCCTGGTGATGATCGCCACCCGCAAGGTCGACTGGTATGCGATCGGCGAAGAAGCAAACGAGCCGGCACCGGCGCGCTGATCCGGCGGATGCGCAAGCAACGAAGATGAAGGCTGTGCCGGAAAGCCGGCGCAGCCTTCACATCACGATTAAGCGCGGCGCAGATTGCCGAGGAAATCGTCCAGCCGATGCTGCAGGTCCTGGGTGCGGACCTGCAGGTCGCGCAGATCCTGGGTCATCGCCTGGGCCGAGCCGCCGCTGCGCTGGGCGCTTTCCGAGACACGCTGGATGTTCTGCTGCAACGAGGCGGTGCCATCGGCCGCCTCATGCACGGCCCGGCTGATCTCGCTGGTGGCAGCCTCCTGCTCGGTCACGGCAGCGGCGATGGTGCCGCTGATCTGGCTGATCTGGTCGATCACCTGAGCGATCTCGCCGATCTCGCCGGCGGCCATCCCGGTCGATTGCTGGATGGCCTGAACCTGCGAGGCGATCTCCTCGGTCGCCTTGGCGGTCTGGGTGGCGAGATTCTTTACCTCCGAGGCCACCACCGCGAAGCCCTTGCCGGCTTCGCCGGCGCGGGCCGCTTCGATGGTCGCATTGAGCGCCAAGAGATTGGTCTGCTGGGCGATGTCGTTGATGAGGGTGACCACCGAGCCGATCTGGTCGGTCGCTGCCACCAGACTGGTGACGAGGTCGACCGTGTTGCGGGCGCGGCCGGCGGCACCGGTCGCCACCGAGCTGGAGTTATTCGCCTGTTGGCTGATCTCGCGGATCGAGGCTGCCAGCTCTTCGACCGAAGCCGCCACGGCGGCGACGTTCTCGGAGACGTGGACGGCGGTATTGGCAACGCTGCCGGAATGCTGGACGTTCTCTTCGGCGGTGGTCGCCATAGTGGCGGCCGACTGATTCATCTGGCGCGAGCGATCGGCCATATTGTGCAGCGATTGCGAGACATCGCGTTCGAAGGCGGTGGCGAGTGCCAGCCGCGATTGCTGCGCATCGGCTTCCGCCTGCTGCTTCAATGCCTGCTGTTCCTGCTGCAGGACCTGGTTGTGCAGCATTGCCTCGCGGAAAATCTCCAGGGCCTGCGCCATCTGGCCAATCTCATCGGCACGGTCGGCATGCGGCACGGCGACCGTCAGATTGTTGCCGGCAAGCTGTTCCAATGTCCTGCGGATCTCTGTCAGCGGCCGCATCAACCGGCGTGTCACCAGGAAGATCAGCAAGCCAATGGCAACAATGCCGATCGCCGACCACAGCGAGATCTGCCAGACCAGATGCCCGACGGCGGCGAAATAGACGTCCTTTGCCACACCGACATAGAGGATGCCGATCGTCTGGCCGCCGGCATCCTTGATCGGATCATAGCCGGTATAGAAGGTGCGGCCGAGAATATCGGCAGTGCCGCGGAATGGCTCGCCATGGCCGAGTACCGAATCATAAGCGGCATTCTTCGCCAGCTTGGTGCCGGTGGCGCGCCCCGACCCGTCCGGCTTCATAACATTGGTGGCGACGCGGGTGTCACCCATGAAGATGGTTGCGGTGCCGCCGGCAACTTCCTTGATGCGATCAACGATCTCGGTGTTGTCATTGAGCAGCGTGTCGCCCGCATACATCTTGCCGTCGGCGACGCGGAACGCCTTGCCGTATTCGTGCAGGATGGTCCAGGCCACCTTCATGTTGGTTGCCTGGGCGGCGACGGCGCTATCGGCGGCATTGCTGACGAACAAATTGTAGCTGATGGCAAAGAGGCCGCAGCCCAACAACAATAAGCCGGTCAAACTCGCCAGCAATAAGCGCGCGGAAAAGGACAGGCGCAGGCGGCGTACGGCTTTTTTCGTCATCGGCAGATCCCCTCGCAGCTTGATGCCATTCATCCGATGGCGAAGCGCGGCCATGTCAGTTTCATGTCCGATATGCCAATGTCATCGTTAACAGGGACTTAAAATACGCCTTTTTTGTTCGCCAAAGCCGACCCTGGCCCGTATTGAATATCAACCCATCGGGCAGCAGGACGGCCTGCCATGCATAAAAAAACGGCCACCGGGTTGATCCCGATGGCCGCTCTTCAAGCCTTTCGGCCGCGAAGGATTAGCCGGCGCGGACGCGGCCGAGGAAGTCGCCGACCCGGTGCTCCATATCGCTGACGCGCTGCTGCAGCATCTGCACGGCGCTGACCATGGTGCCGGCGGTGGTGCCGCTGCGATGGGCACTGTCGGAGACAGTTTCAATATTCTGGCGCAATTCGCTGGTGCCGACGGCGGCATCATTGACGGCCCGGCTGATCTCGCTGGTGGCCGCTTCCTGCTCGGTCACGGCAGCGGCGATGGCGCCACTGATCTGGCTCAACTGATCGATCACCTGGGCGATCTCGCCGATCTCGCTGGCGGCCATGCCGGTCGATTGCTGGATCGCCTGGACCTGCGAGGCGATCTCTTCGGTCGCCTTGGCGGTCTGGGTGGCGAGATTCTTCACTTCCGAGGCCACCACCGCGAAGCCCTTGCCGGCTTCGCCGGCGCGGGCCGCTTCGATCGTCGCATTGAGCGCCAGCAGATTGGTCTGCTGGGCGATATCATTGATGAGCGTGACCACCGAACCGATCTGATCGGTCGCCGCGACTAGGCTAGTGACACGGTCGACCGTGCTGCGGGCACGACCGGCGGCACCGGTCGCCACCGAACTGGAGTTATTCGCCTGATGGCTGATCTCACGGATCGAGGCCGCCAGTTCTTCGACCGCCGCGGCGACCGAATTGACGTTCTCGGCAACCCGGTTGGCAGTGCCGGCAACAGCTTCGCTGCGCGACACATTGTCGGTGGCGGTCGAAGACATGGCCTCGGCCGAATGCGTCATGTCGCGGCTGGTCGAGGCCATGTCATTGAGCGATTTCGAGACCTCGCTCTCGAACCGGTCGGCAAGACCGACGCGGGCGCGCTGCTGGTCCTCTTCCGCCTGACGCTTCAGCTCTCCCTGCTGCTGCTCGAGAATATGCTTCTCGGCGGCATTCTGCTTGAAGGTCTGGACAGCTTCCGCCATCTGGCCGAGCTCGTCCTTGCGGCCCAGCGCCGGGACATCGATATCGACGCGACCGCCGGCGAGCTGGTTCATGACACCCGTCATCTTCTGCACCGGCTTGGCGATGCCGCTGCCGACGAACCAGGCAATCAGGATGCAGACGAGGACCGCGCCGATACCGACGATCAGGGCCCAATTCGTCATGCTATTGACCTTGGAGAGCACCAGGCTGCGCGGCACGCTGATCATCAGCGTCCAGACATCGGGCGAATCCTCGAAATGCACCGGCACCAGCACCGAATAGCTGGCCTCGTCGAGCAGATTGGTCTTCTCCTCACCGATCGCGGAAGCCTGGCCCTGGGCAATGGCATCCTTATGCGCCTGATAGAAGGCGTCATCCGCGGGCTTGCCGATCAGCTTGTCGTCGGGATAAGCGGCCCAGTTGCCGCCGGCATCGATCAGTGCCGCGCGGCCCGATCCCAGCGGATGCAGGTTGGCAAAATAGCCGAGCAATTCCTTGAGGCGCATATCGATGCCGGTGACGCCCAGCTTCTTGCCATTCTCCACCACCGGCACGCAGAAGCTGACCAGCCAGACGATATTGGGCTTGTCCGGCGTGCCGAAATCCCAACCGGCGGGGTTGGTGACGTGCAGCTTACCGGTCGACATCGGCGTGTTGTAATATTCCAGGCTGTTCTTGCTATTGTCGAAGTCATAGGACTTGTCGAGCGTCAGCGTGTTATCGGTCCGGTAATAATAAGGCACATAGCGGCCGTTGCTCTTCACCGAACTGGCGACATCCTTGCCGGCAAAATCGCTGTCCTTGCCGTCGAAGGCGTTGGGTTCATAGGTGCCCCAGGCGCCAAACCAGTTCTGCTCCGGATCCAGCGTATTCTTGAGAATGGCCTCGAAGGTCGGGCGATCCGGCAGCTTTGCTTCGCGCATGCCGAGGGTCACGCGCTCCAATTCGCGGCCGGCGGTAATGGCGCGGGCAAATTCGGCGGTAACATGGTTGGCTTCCTGCAATGCCGTGGCGCGCAGGATGTCCCGCGCCTGATCGGTCAGATTGCCGCCCGCCGTCTGCGTCAGCACCGTGGCGACGGCAGCAATGCCGAGCGCCGCCAGGGCCGCGCCGGCGAGAACGATCTTGCCGCGAATTCCGAGTGAGAAAGCCATGTGATGAACCCCTTTGCACCGCGCCGGATCAGCACCAAGGACCGTCCAGACGTCTTGTTCGAGTTGACGTCCCGGTCAAATGGTCGCAGCAATTCGGCCTGCCTTGAACCACAAACCAAGCGGCCCCAGACTACCCGCGGCACCTTGCGTAAAGGTTAAGGAAACGGCCGGCTTTCTCTTGTCTCTGTCGAGTCTTACGTCGATAATTAAAACGACACAGACGGGCGGATGATGCGATCTTCGATGTTAGCGGAGACAGCTTGGCAAAAGCCTGATTTAATTTGTAAATCAATTCAGATTGACCAGCGGGGAGATGGTATCAGATGAGCGAACCGACAGTTTTTCCGGTACCGGAAACCTGGCAAGATAAGGCGTTCTTCAACAGTGCAAGCTATCAGTCGGCCTATGCCCGTTCGGTTAAGGATCCGACCGGTTTCTGGGGTGACGAGGGACGCCGCCTGGACTGGATCCGTCCCTTCACCCAGGTGAAGGATGTCGACTATACCGGTGATGTGAATATCCGCTGGTATCATGACGGAACGTTGAACGTCTCCGCCAATTGCATCGACCGCCATCTTGCCACCCGGGCGCAGCAGACCGCGATCATCTGGGAAGGCGACGATCCGGGTGAATCGAAGCACATCACCTACGCGGAACTGCATGAGCAGGTCTGCCGTATGGCCAATGTGCTGAAGGAACTCGGCGCCAAGCGTGGCGACCGCATCACCATCTATATGCCGATGATCCCGGAAGCCGCTTATGCCATGCTGGCTTGCGCCCGGATCGGCGCTATCCATTCCGTGGTGTTTGGCGGCTTCTCGCCCGACAGCCTCGCCGGCCGTGTCCAGGATTGCGATTCCAATATCGTCATCACCGCCGATGAAGGCCTGCGTGGCGGCCGCAAGGTGCCGTTGAAGGCCAATGTCGATGCCGCCCTGGCCCAAAGCCCCAGCGTCAAGAAGGTGCTGGTGGTGCGCCGCACCGGCGACAAGGTCAATTGGGATGCCAAGCGCGATGTCTGGTGGCATGAGGCGGCGGCGAAGGTCTCCGCCTATTGCACCCCGGCGGAGATGAATGCCGAGGATCCCCTTTTCATCCTCTACACCTCCGGTTCGACCGGCAAGCCGAAGGGTGTCCTCCACACCACCGGCGGCTACCTGGTCTATGCCTCGCTGACCCATCAATATGTCTTCGATTATCACGACGGAGATATCTATTGGTGCACGGCGGATGTGGGCTGGGTCACCGGCCACAGCTATATCCTCTATGGTCCGCTCGCCAATGGCGCCACCACGCTGATGTTCGAAGGTGTGCCCAATTATCCCGACGCCTCGCGCTTCTGGCAGGTCTGCGACAAGCACAAGGTCAATATCTTCTACACCGCCCCGACGGCGATCCGCGCTTTGATGCGCGAAGGCGAAGGGCCGGTGGAGAAATGCAGCCTGAAGAGCCTGCGCCTGCTGGGTTCGGTCGGCGAGCCGATCAATCCGGAAGCCTGGCTGTGGTATCACCGCGTCATCGGCAAGCATCGCTGCCCGATCGTCGATACCTGGTGGCAGACCGAGACCGGCGGCATCCTGATCTCGCCGCTGCCCGGCGCGACCGATCTGAAGCCCGGCTCAGCCACGCGGCCCCTCTTCGGCATCCAGCCGCAGATCGTCGATGCCAATGGCACGGTGCTGGAAGGTGCCTGCGAGGGCAATCTCTGCATTGCCGATTCCTGGCCGGGCCAGATGCGCACCGTCTATGGCGACCATAAGCGCTTCGCCGAAACCTATTTCCGCACCTATCCCGGCAAGTATTTCACCGGCGATGGCTGCCGGCGCGATGAGGACGGCTATTACTGGATCACCGGCCGGGTCGATGACGTGATCAATGTCTCCGGCCATCGCATGGGCACGGCGGAAGTCGAAAGCGCCCTCGTCGCCCATAAGGATGTCGCCGAGGCAGCCGTGGTCGGCTATCCGCATGACATCAAGGGCCAGGGCATCTACGCCTATGTGACCTTGAATGCCGGCGTGACGGCGACCGAGGAATTGCGCAAGGAATTGGTGCAATGGGTCAGGAAGGAGATCGGTCCGATCGCCAGCCCGGATCTGCTGCAATGGGCGCCGGGCCTGCCGAAGACCCGTTCCGGCAAGATCATGCGCCGCATCCTGCGCAAGATCGCCGAGAACGAATACAGCAATCTCGGCGACATCTCGACCCTGGCCGATCCCAGCGTGGTGCAGAATCTGATCGATCATCGCATGAATCGCGGCTGACGCCGCAGGCGGATGAATTGCGGCTGACGCCGCAGGCAATAGCGGACAGGCGTAACGCTGGGCAGGCAGCGTTACGCCGCTCCCGCTGATAACAAGCTGAACCGGCGGGCTGAAACGACGCCGGAAAGATTGGGGGATTGGGGAGATGACGGGGCTGGCGAATTGGCGGGTATTCCTCGATTCCAGCGAGGATGGTCGCATCGCCAATTGGCCTGCGCGGATTCTTCTGCTGCTGACCATCGCGCTCTCGGTCTGCAGCGCCGGCGCCCTGACCCTGCCCGATCTGCCGGCCGACTGGCAGATCGGCTGGCGCGATATCGGCGTGCTCGCCGCCGCCCTCTTCTGTCTTGAATATCTCTGGCGCCTGTGGCGGGCCCCTGCGATCAATCCCGCCGACCCCCATAGCCGGCGGCATTACCTGCTGTCACCGCTCGGCCTCGCCGATTTCATCAGCCTGCTGCCGCTGTTGTTGATCCTGTCGCCTCGCCTCAGCCTCGCCGTGCTGATGCCGCAACTGGTTGCCCTGCTGAAGCTCGCCCGCCTGACCCCGGCGCTTGGCCTGGTCGCCACAGTGATGCGCAACGAGGCACGGGCGCTGATGGCGGGTTTCCTCGCCATGATCGTGCTCCTGGTTCTCGCCTCCGGCATCATGTATCTGCTGGAGCATCAGACCCAGCCGCAAATCTTCTCCAGCCTACCGCGCGCCTTGTGGTGGGGCATCGTCACCATGGCCACTGTCGGCTATGGCGACATGACGCCGGTGACGGTGCTGGGCCGCGTCTTCGGCGGCTTCGTCATGCTGCTCGGCATCGCCATGTTCGCGGTGCCGACCGGCATTCTTGCCACTGGTTTCGCCACCGAATTCCGCCGCCGCGATTTCGTCGTCACCTGGCAGGCGGTCGCCCGGGTGCCGCTCTTCGCCGGGCTCGATGCCGGGCATATTTCCGAGATCACCCGGCTCTTGCGCCCGCATACCGTGCCGCCGCGCCAGACCATCGTGCGCTTCGGCGAAGCGGCCGATGCCATGTTCATCATCATGGAGGGTGAAGTCGAGGTGGAGATAAGCCCGCAGCCGGTACGCCTCGGCAAAGGCCAGATCTTCGGCGAGATCGGTCTCATCCATGATGTCAGCCGCACCGCCACCGTGACCTC
>DATMUQ010000232.1:0-5600 GCA_035563795.1 Terriglobales bacterium
CGTGCCGCCCGCCATGTTGGCGGTGATCAGCGGCTTGGCACCCGTCGCGTCATAGGCCGCCGTGCCACTGAGCGAGCTGTCGCCCCAGGCGGCATCCAGCTGGCTGAGATTGGCCTTCTGCGTGGTGCCTGCCGCCTTCACCGCGACTTTCAATGGCCCGCCCTGGACGCCGGAACTCGGCAGATCCGCCATCCGCAGGAGATCGGTGAACTGCGGATGATTGGCCGTCATGGCGATGTCGAAGGCGATCGGCTTCGCTTTCGCCTGGACCGTGCCCGTCACCGCAGCGACGCCGCCAAGCGCCTGCAGCTTGAGATCAAGCAGCATCTTGTCGGCGCCGCCCTTCAAGGTACCGGCAACACCGAGTGTTCCCGCTGCCTGCGCCTTCGGTCCGGCGAGCCCCGCCAACTGCAGCAGCGGCGCCGGCTTCTGCGCCGTCAAGTTGAGCGCCGTATCGACCTGCGGATTGTCACCGGAAATGTTGGTGAGCTTACCGGCGAGTTCGCCATTGGCACCGATGCCGGTCGCCGACAGCGTGACGTTATAGGTGAGATCATTACCGGTGGTTTGCGCCGTGCCATTGGCGGCGACGGCACCGAGCTGTGAAGCAGCCTGCGCCGGCGCGCCGGCAACTGCCGCCAGCGCCGCAGCATCCTTTGCTGTCAGGTTGAAGCTGGTATTGACCTTGGGGATGCCGCCATTCATCAACCCGCCAAGGGTTCCCTTGGCAGCGCCCTGCGCGCCGATGCCGGCGATCGCGATCGAGCTGTCGTAGTTGATGTTGTCGATCGTGCCATTGGCCTTGCCGCTGAGGGTCAGAGCGCCGAGCTTGCCGGCCTGGGCATTCCCCGCTCCCGCCATCTGCATGACATTGCTCGCTTCCTTCGCCGTGACATTATAGGTGGCGTCGAATTGCGGGTCGGCATTGAGATTGGTCAGCTTGGCGGCGACGGCTCCTTTGCCACCAAGGAAATCGGCAACGCTCAGATCCTTGACATCGACCACCCCGCCGCCACTGGCAACCAGCAGATGCAGGCCATTGATCTGCTGCTGGTTCATGGTGAGGCTGCCGATCTTGGCCTCGATATTGGTGTTCATATTGCCAAAGGGCGCCAGCGCCTTCAGCGGATTGCCCGGCGCTGCCTTCGCCGCCGACGCCGTGTTCGTGTTGCTGGTCGCCGCAGCCGGCGCCTTCGCCAGATAGCCGTCGAGATTGAGCTTGTCGATGGATATGGCGGCACCGATGCCGATCTGCTGGCGCGTCTTGCCATCAGGCAAGGCGACGCTGGCGCTGCCCTGGATGGTCGATTGATCGAGCTGCCCGTTGATCTGGGTGACGTCGAGCTGGCTGCCTTTGAAGCCGATCTTGCTGGTGAGGGCGAACTTGCGCAGCCGGTCGCCTGGCACGCTGTCGACCGCGCCCTTTGCAAAAGCATCGATCAGGCCGCGCAGATTGCCGGCATTGACATTGAGCCCACCGGTAAAGGCCGGTTGCCCCTGATCGGCATAGAGCACGCCGCTGGCGCCGAGCCCGGTTGCCCCTGGCAATTGCGCCGTCAGGCTCTTGATCGTCAACTGGCTATTGGCCAATTGCAGCGACAGCTTGGTGTTGTCGATCGGCTGCTTCTGGTAAACGATCTGCTGGATGGTGATATCGGCGCCGGCGGTAATGCCACCCGGTAGGCTGAAGGGCGCCGCCGGTTTGGCCTCTTCCTTGGTTCCGCTACCGGCATTGGCCGGCTGGCTTGCGGCACTTCCGGCCGGCAGCAGCTTGTCGAGATCGACGCGTCCCACCGCGACATTGGCCTGGACCGCCACATCCTTTGCATAATTGGCAGCAATCGCTGCCTTGGCCGCGAGATCGCCCAGCTGCACCGACAGCTCCTTCACCGTCGCAGCGGCGATGCCGGCGCTGATATCGCCGTCGATGCTGAAACCCTGGCTGAGCAGCGGCGGCTGTGGTGCCGATTTATCGGCACCCGGCATCAAAGCCAGAAGCTTGGCGACGCTGTCACCCTTGCCGCTCAATTTGCCGGCGACGATGGTCTTTTGCGGATCGCTGGCAGCCGCCAAGTCGGCGGTACCATTGAAGCCGATCGAAGCATTCGCCTCACTGACCGACAACGAGACATCAACCGGCATCGGCGTGGTGCTGTCGAGCTTGCCGAGTTTGACGTTGAAGCCGAGCGGCATGCCGACCGCAGTAACCCCACCACTCGCCGTAAACGGCCCCTGCAGACTGTCCATGGCAAGATCGATATTGATATTCTCGACCTTCTGCTCCGAGCCTGTAGTGGCATCGCGATAGACGACAGTGCCATCCTCGATCGAGGCGCCGTCGATGGAGACATTCATACCGGAGGCGCCAGAGCTCGAGGCGCCTGACGATTGCGGCTGCGTCGACGTGGTTCCGCCGGAAACCGGCTTGATCTGCCAGTTCGCCGAACCGTCCTTGAGCTTCTCCAGGACGATGACCGGCTTCTGCAGCACGATCTCGGAAACTTCGATCTTGCCACCGAGCAAGGGGAAGAGCGCGATCTTCACCCGGGCCTTGTCGAGGGTCACCATATCGGGCGTGCTGGCACCCGGCGCATTGCCGAATTTCACCCCGGCGATGGCAACCGATGGCATCGGCAACAGAGAGAGCGAGATATCGCCGTCGATCTTCAGATCGCGGCCGGTTGCTGCCTTGGCCTTGTCGGCGATCAGCCCCTTATAGCTGTTCAGCGGCACGAATATCGGCGCGACGAGCGCGATAACGATGATAGCCCCAATCACGCCGGCAGTGATCTTGATACTCTTGCGCATATCCTCTCACCTCACCCTGTCACCCGCCGTCAGTCACATTGAAGTAACGCTTCAATGCCGCCGGGTTCCCCGCATCTATTGGCATGCACTGCTATTGCCGCTATTATCGAGGTCAACGCAGTACTACCGCAAGGTGTTAAAGGTCACATCACAGCAAATTTCATCTGCGAATTTGCTGGCGCCGCTGCACCATGCAGGACGGAGCAAGGCCATGGCCGAGATCGTCAATCTCAACCGATTCCGCAAAGCGAAAAAGCGGCTTGCCGATGAGCAGCAAGCGGATGCCAATCGCGTGAAATTCGGCCGCAGCAAGACGGAAAAGCTGAATGACCGCCGGGAGGTGGAAAAGCAGCAGCAGGAAATCGACGGCAAGAAGCGCGACGAATAGCCGCCGGCCTTAGCGGCAATCGATCAGCGCCGAAAAACCGATCAGCGTTTGGCTCTGAAAAAACGCCGCAGCATCTCGGCGCTGCGCTCGGTCTCCAGTCCGCCGAAGACTTGCGGTCGATGATGGCAGGTCGGCTGGGTAAAGATGCGCGGGCCGTGCTCGACGCCACCGCCCTTCGGATCGCTTGCCCCATAGACCACCCGCCGCAACCTGGCAAAGGCGATGGCCGTTGCGCACATCGGGCAAGGTTCGAGCGTGACGAAGAGATCGGCCGCCGGCAGACGCTTGGTGCCGCGCGCCTGGGCGGCCCGCTTGATCACCAGCATTTCGGCATGAGCTGTCGGGTCCTGCCATTCTTCGACCCGATTGTGGTCGGTTGCGAGAATTTTGCCGGTCAAGCTGTCGACCAGCACGGCGCCGATCGGCACCTCATCGCGCCGGGCGGCCAGCTCGGCCTGGGCAAAGGCCAAAGCCATGTAATCGGTATCCTCGCGTGTCGTCATGGGCGCATTGAGACCAAGCGCGCCAGGACGGTCAAGGACAAGCTGCGTTTCCGCTTTCCGATCACCCGCCCCATTTACCGTCGCACTCCACTAACATCATGATATAGGCTGAAAATTCCAACATTTGTCATCGCACGGACTGGTGCAACCCCTGCCGCTTGCCGTCGCATAGCCGACGCCCTTGTGAGAATCCATCGGTTATGGTTTAGCTTCGCATCATGACCCAGCAAGCTCCCCTGATCGGACTGACCCTCGATGCCGATGCGCCGAGCGGTTTTGCCAAATCCGCCCGTTACAGCATCCGCGAGAATTATTGCGGCGCGATTGCCGCTTCCGGCGGCATCCCCATCTGCCTGCCGCATAATGTCAACGAGATCGCTGCTCTGGCCGACCGCCTCGACGGCCTGGTCGTCACGGGGGGCGCCTTCGACATCGATCCCAGCCTTTACGGCGTCAATACCCGCCATGCCACCGTCGCTACCAAGGAAGGCCGCACTGCTTTCGAATGGTCGATCACCCAGGCCATGCTGGAACGCGACAAGCCGATCTTGGGCATCTGCGGCGGCGAGCAGCTGCTGAACGTGATGCTGGGTGGCACCCTCATCCAGCATATCGAGGACGAAGTCGCCAACGGTCATATTCTGCATGAGCAGCCCAATCCGCGGCACACTGCCGGCCATGCCGTCAATCTGGCGCAAGACAGCCTACTGCGGCGCATCTGCGGTACTGACAAGCTGATGGTCAACAGCGCCCATCACCAGGCGGTCAAGACGGTCGGCCCCGGCATCATCGCCAATGCCACCGCCGATGACGGCGTCATCGAAGGTCTGGAGGATCCGCGCAAGCGCTTCTGTGTCGGCGTGCAGTGGCATCCCGAATTTATCGTCGATGAGGGCGATAAGAAGCTGATCAACGCCTTCGTGGTGGCGGCACGCTGATGGCCGACAAGCGCGACAGCAAGAAGACAGACGAGGCTGCGGCCGCTGAGGGATCTGCCGGCGACCGGATCGCCAAGGTGATGGCGCGCGCCGGTCTCTGTTCGCGACGCGACGCCGAAGCCTGGATCGCGGCCGGCCGGGTCTCGCTCAATGGCAAGAAGCTTTCCTCGCCCGCCGTCAATGTCGGACCAAACGACATGGTGCTGATCGATGGCAAGCCGCTGCCGGAAGCGGAGAAGACGCGCCTCTTCCGCTATCACAAGCCGCGCGGCCTGGTGACCACGGCCAAGGATCCGGAAGGCCGCCCCACCGTCTTCGACAATCTGCCCGAAGGCCTGCCGCGGGTGATTTCCGTCGGCCGCCTCGATCTCAATTCCGAGGGCCTGCTGCTGCTCACCAATGACGGCGAGCTGGCGCGGCGCCTGGAACTGCCGGCCACCGGCTGGGTGCGGCGTTATCGCGTCCGCGTCAATGGCCGCATCGATCCTGCCAGCCTCACCCGCTTGGCGAAGGGGATCGAGATCGAAGGCATCCGCTACGGCGCCATCGAAGCCGTGCTCGACCGTCAGCAGGGCGACAATGCCTGGCTGACGATGAGCCTGACCGAAGGCAAGAACCGCGAAATCCGCAAGGTCTGCGCCTTCTTCGGCTGGACCGTCAGCCGCCTAATCCGCCTGTCCTACGGGCCGTTCCAATTGGGTCATCTGGAAAAGGGCGAATTCGAGGAAGTCCCGGCCAAGGTTCTGCGCGACCAGCTCGGGCGCCCCGGCGGCGCGGAGCCGCTGCGGCCGCATCAGGCAAGCGGCGGCAAGGCACGCCCGCCGAAGCAAAGGCCGGAAGACTCGCGGACCAAGCGATCTTCTGAAGAACGGCAAGAGCGCAGTTCGTCACAGCGACCACGCCCCGATGACAGGCGCCCAGGCGGTGATCGGCAGCATGCTCCTGACCGGCATCAGGCCGGCG
>DATMUQ010000233.1:0-2196 GCA_035563795.1 Terriglobales bacterium
ATTTAGGTTCCAGTGACGCAAGTCGTGTGGGTTCAAGTCCCTCCGCCCGCACCATTGGACGATGCGCGCAAGCCCCCGCGGATCGGCGAAGCAACGAGCTTTTTCTTCTGACGTAACGGACAGAGTCATTCCATGCAGGTCACTCAAACCAACACCGACGGCTTGAAGCGCGAATTCAAGATCGTTATCTCCGCGCAACAGGTGCAAAGCCAGGTCGACGACCGCCTGCGTGAACTGGGCGGCCAGGTCAAGATGCCGGGCTTCCGTCCGGGCAAGGTGCCGCTGGCGCTGCTGAAGCAGCGTTACGAGCAGTCGGTGCGGGGCGAGGTCCTGGAGCGTGCGGTGCATGACAGCCAGCACAAGCTGCTCGACGAGCACAAGATTCGTCCGGCCGGCCAGCCGAAGATCGACAATGTGAAGTTCGAAGACGGCGCCGATCTCGAATTCTCGGTTGAGCTGGAAGTCATTCCGGAAATCACCCCGGTCGATTTCAAGACCATCAGCCTGGAGAAGGTCTCGATCGAGGTGCCGGAAAGCGCCGTGACCGAGAGCCTGGAGCGCATTGCCAAGCGCCAGCGCCAGTCGGAGCCGGTGACCAGCGATCGCGCTGCCGCCAACGGCGACGTGGTGGTGATCGATTTCGTCGGCCGCGTCGATGGCGTCGAATTCCAGGGCGGCAAGGCCGAAGGCCAGTATCTGGAGCTCGGCTCCAGCATGTTCATCCCGGGTTTCGAGGACCAGCTGGTCGGCGCCAAGAAGGGCGACAAGACGGTGGTCAAGGTCACCTTCCCGGCGGATTACGGCAACAGCGAGCTGGCCGGTAAGGCGGCCGAGTTCGACGTCACGGTCAACGAGATCCGCGAGATGAAGGATGTGCCGGTCGATGACGAGCTGGCGAAGTCGCTGGGGCTCGACAATCTCGACGCGCTGAAGAAGTCGGCCCGTGAGCAGATCGAGCGTGAGTACAGCTCGGTTGCCCGTGCCCGCACCAAGCGCAAGCTCCTCGACGTGCTCGCCGACAAGCATGAATTCCCGCTGCCGGAAGGCCTCGTGGACGCCGAATTCGCCGCCATCTGGCAGCAAATCGAGCAGGATCTGAAGTCGGATCGCCTGGACGAGGAAGACAAGGGCAAGAGCGAAGATCAGCTCAAGTCGGAATACAAGGATATCGCCAAGCGCCGCGTGAAGCTCGGCCTGCTGCTCTCGGAAGTGGGCCGCATCAATAATATCCAGGTTCCGAATGAGGATTTGAGCCGGGCGGTGATGGCGGAAGCGCGCCGTTACCCGGGCCAGGAAAAGCAGGTCATCGACTACTTCCAGAAGACCCCGGAAGCGCTCAACCAGCTGCGCGCCCCGATCTACGAGGAAAAGGTCGTCGATTTCATCCTCGATCTGGCCAAGCTCAACGAGCGCAAGGTGTCGCCCGAAGAGTTCGCCAAGGAAGAAGAAACGGCCGCCAAGGCCTAATACCTGCAAGGCGTTACAAGGGCCGGCTGTCCCACGGAGAGCCGGTCCTTGCAATCCATCCGGCCGATACCGATATGGCTTTGGGAAGGCGCAGTTTTGCGCGATCGGCACCGCCGGGTGAGAGTTGGTCTAGACCACGCCGTAATCGGTGATTTCAGGCAGTTGCCGAGATTGCGCTCCGATACCAGGCTTCTATGATCAACGGCGGTTGCGAGTCGTCGCGGCCGCCGATTTGATGTGTGGAACACGCTTCGATTGCGGGAATTGGCCCAGTTCGTGGGCACCATCCAGGCAAGGCTCGGGAGAAGATGATGCGAGATAGAGATCCGATCGAGATTTACAACAACCTGCTGGTGCCGATGGTGGTCGAGCAAACCAATCGTGGTGAGCGCGCCTATGACATCTATTCCCGGCTGCTGAAGGAACGGATCATCTTCATCGTTGGTCCGGTCAATGACGGCATGTCGAGCCTGGTTTGCGCGCAGCTGCTGTTCCTGGAATCGGAAAATCCGAGCAAGGAAATCTCGCTCTACATCAATTCGCCGGGCGGCGTGGTGAGCTCCGGCCTCGCGATGTATGACACGATGCAATACATCCGACCGGAAGTTTCAACCGTCTGTATCGGCATGGCGGCCTCGATGGGCTCGCTGCTGCTGACCGCCGGTGCCAAGGGCAAGCGCTTCAGTCTGCCGAATTCCAAGATCATGATTCACCAGCCGTCCGGTGGCT
>DATMUQ010000234.1:0-3588 GCA_035563795.1 Terriglobales bacterium
CCGCCAGACGCCTGGCACAAGAGGGCGCGAAGCTGGTTCTGGGAGCGCGGCGTCTCGATCGGTTGCAAGCGCTTGCGCGCGAGTTGTCGCTCGGGAATGACGCCGTCGTCACCACCGATGTCGCCCGGCACGACCAGGTGAAGCGCCTCGTTGATCATGCACTTCATCTGCATGGCCAGGTGGATGTCATGATCAATAATGCCGGCCTGATGCCGCTTTCACCGCTCGAGCGCGGCAAGGTTGCCGATTGGGACCGGATGATCGACGTCAACATCAAGGGTGTGCTCTACGGTATCGACGCGGTGCTGCCGCAGATGAAAGCGCAGCAGAGTGGCCATATCATCAATGTCTCTTCGGTTGCCGGCCATAAGGTCCGCGCCGGGATCGCGGTTTATTCCGCCACCAAGGCAGCCGTGCGGGTGATCTCGGAAGGACTGCGGCAGGAAGTAAAGCCCTACAACATCCGCACCACCATCATCTCGCCAGGCATGGTTGCGAGCGAGTTGCCTGACAGCATCACCGAGCCAGATATCGCGGCCAATATGCGTAAGGCCTATGCGGGGGCACTGCCGCCGGAGCGTTTCGCCGATATCATCGCCTTCGCGATCAACCAGCCGGAGAGCGTCGACATCAACGAGATTCTGTTCCGCCCCACCAATCAGGAATTTTGATCGGTTGCCGAGCCGATCAAGACAGAGGAGAGCACCATGCCGCATGTCATCGTCAAGCTCTATGCCGGCAAGTCCGAGCAGCAGAAGGCCCGCATCGCGACCGAGATCACCAAAGCGGTGATGGCGAGTGCGCAATGCGGCGAAGACTCCATCTCAGTAGGTATCGAGGACGTGGCCCCCGGTAGCTGGGGCGAGGCCGTCTACAAGCCGGACATAATCGGCAGGTGGAACACGATCTATAAGAAGCCCGGCTACGATCCGCTTTGACCTCGACCTCTGGTTAGTGAGACCTGAAATTGCCGATCGGCAAAAAGAAAAACGGCCGGAATGGATCGCCATTCCGGCCGTCTTGATTCGTCGGCAACCTTACTTGGTCGCTTTCGCCAGTTCCTGGTGCTGGTATTTCGGCCATTCGCCGCTGGCCACCGCTTCGAGCGACGGCGCATCCTGGCCGAGGCGCTGGCGGTAGATCCAATAGGCGGCGATCACCCGCTGGGTGAAGAGCCGGGTCTCGTCCGAGGGCAGCATCTCCAGGAACAGCAGCGGATCCTTCCGCGCATCGCTGGCGGCAGCCCATTTCGCCAGATTGCCGGGGCCGGCATTGTAGGAGGCGATGATCTTGATGAGATCATTGCCGACATTACCATCCTCGGTCAGGGCATTGACGTAACGCTGGCCGATATCCATCGACACGATCGGGTCGGTGATGGCGGCAGCCTGGTCCTTGCCGGCGACGATACGCGCCGTTGCGGGCATCAGCTGCATCAGGCCGGTAGCGCCCGAAGCCGGATTGACCGCCCCGGGATTGAAGCCCGATTCCTGACGCATGATGGCGAACAGCAAGGCACGGTCGACGTCGAAGCCAACCGACGGCCGCCAGGACGGCAACGGATACAGCGCCGCGGTGATGATCTTGTTCTGCAGCATGCGGGCATTGGCGCCAATGCGCAAAGCCAGCGACGGCATGCGGCCGGCCTGCGACAGCGATAGCAGCGCCTCGGAGAGCCCGTCATCGGCGCTCTGCTGCAAGACCAGCAGTTCGCGTTCGGCGGTGTTCACCTGGCCGACCTGCAGCAATGCCACGGCGCGCTTGCCGGCGCGGCTCGACATCACAACTTCAGCCTGCTTCTGATTGAAGGTCGGGGTGCGCCAATCGAAATCATTGTCGGCACCGAGGGCATGCATGGCGAGCTGGCCGTAGAAGGTACGGGGCTGCTTTGCCGCTTTCACCAGCCAGGCGCTGACCTTGGTTGGCTGCTTGGCGCGCAATTCTGCCCGGCTCGCCCAATAGGCGGCGGCGGATTTGTTCCAGGGATCGGTGACGTTGTCATAAGAGGCGGCGAAATGGCTGGCCGCCGTGCCGTAATTGCGCGCCCGCCAGGCATCGAGGCCCGCGCGCCATTCCGGATCGTTATCGATGACGCTTTCATCCGGCGAACCCATCCGCACCACATTGGCGACATGCGGCTTGGTGACGTTGCCGGCACCCTTCTTCTGCGCCAGGGCATAGACGTCGCCAGCTTCGGCGAGGTCGCTGTACTGCTTCAGCCAGTCCGCCAGCTCCTTCGGCTTGGTCCGGTAGGCGACGCCGAGATAGCGGTCGGACAGGACTTCGCCCAGCAGCGACTGGTCAGTCAGCTGGCTGATAAGGTCGTCGGCGGCGCGGAAGTCACCGCGCGCCTGGGCACGAAAGATCTCGCGATAACGGTCGGCATTGACAGCATCAATCGGCTGCGGCAGGCGCGCACTATTGACGTCGACGGTGTCGTTCGGTGACGGCAGTGACGCAGTCTTGTCCGCCGATGTGCTATCGGCGGATGGGTCTGCTGCCAAAATCGCATAAGGATTACGATGCGCAGCCGCGCTATCTTGTGCAAAGGCAAGGCGCGACGAGGTGGCGGCGCTAAGCACACACACTGTGATCGCGGTCGCTGCCAAAATGGCTCGACGGCCGTATCTGCAATGATGTCCGATCAAGGCGTCGTCCCCTTGATTGACGTCCCGGCCCGGCCAGGACGAAGGTTGAACCAAATCTCTACGTGCGTTTCCCGGAGTCAGAGTTAGAGGATCGGGCTGGCTGAGTCCAGCCTTTCGCCGGCCGGTGATGTCTATATGTTGTGTGTTAAGCTAATTTTCCTACCACATATTGTGGTAAATAAATAAATTCTTCGTGTGGCGGCTCTTAACTATAAAGTGAGAGACCGGATTTTCGCGAAGATCGGCTCGCTGCGCTGGTATCCAAACACCGCTTCGCTGCGCGATGAAGTCGCAGCCTTTTCGCGCTATGCCTGTTGTCTGTCTGCTAGCGACTGAAGCTCGAGATTTTCGTCTGCAGCTTCACGAGATCGCGCCAAGCTTCGCGCTTGAGGCCGGGCTGACGCAGCAGATAAGCAGGATGGAAGATCGGCAGTGTCGGGATCGGTGCCGAGAGATTGGGCGATGTGTAGTCGAACCAGCGTCCACGCAGTCGCGTGATGCCATCATTCAGGCCCAACAATCCTTGCGCGGAAGAACCGCCAACCAGCACCAGCACCTTTGGCCGCACCAATTCTATATGGCGGGTGACGAAAGGCAGTTGTGCCGCCAGCTCTGCCTCGGTCGGCTTGCGATTGCCGGGCGGCCGCCAGAAACAGACATTCGTTATATAGAAGGTGGTGCGATCGAGGCCGATCGCCGCCATCATGCGGTCGAGCAGCTGACCGGAGACACCGACAAAGGGCTTGCCCTGACGGTCTTCATCGGCACCCGGCGCCTCGCCGACCAGCATCACCTCAGCCTGGGGATTGCCATCGGCGAAGACCAGATTGGTCGCCGTCTTCTTGAGCGCGCAACCATCGAAGGCGGCCAGCGCTTCTTTCAGGGCGGCAAGATCGCCGGCTGCCTTGGCGGCTTCCCGGGCATTGAGAATGACAGCCGG
>DATMUQ010000235.1:0-13883 GCA_035563795.1 Terriglobales bacterium
GATCGATCTGCGGCTGCAGCACCTTGAGATGCGCGATGCGGGGTGAGAGCCAGGCATTGGCGAGGGCGGCATCACAGCTCACGATAACGGAACCCGGCTTGCGATAGGGTTCGAGCCGGTTCACGCCGTCGCGCAGGGACTGCAGGGTCGCATTCACGCTGCGCTGGAAATCGGTGCCGGCATCGGTCAGCACGATCCTGCGATGCAGGCGTCGGAACAGCGGCTGCCCCAAAGCCTCTTCCAGCTGGCGGATTTGATGGCTGATTGCCGACTGGGTGAGGCCGAGTGCTTCCGCCGCCGCCGAAAAGCTGCCGAGCCGGGCAGCGGCTTCGAACCCTTCCAATGTCTTTAGCGGCGGCAAGTGGCGACGCATCGGCGTTGTCACATGAAGGAAATTAATGTCATGCGCTAAATCTAATCATTTGCCGTGACGTCGGCAACGTTCTTCACTGCTGTCATTGGAAGCAGAAATGACAGGCATTTGATCATGCAGATTTTGTCGCCCAGGACGGCCAAGGCGGGTGTACTGGAGAGCGCCGCTGCAGGGAATTTCTTCATGCCAAGCGAGGCGGCGCCCCATGCCGCCTGCTGGATGGCCTGGCCCACAAGGCGGGAACTCTGGGGTGATCGTTTTGCCGCCGCCTGCCAGGAATATGCCCAGATCGCCCGCGCTATTGCCCGTTTCGAGCCGATGATCATGGTCGCGAGTATTGTCGATGCGCCGCTTGCCCAGAAACTCTGCGGACCGGAGGTGCGTGTCCATCAAGCGGAGATCGATGACAGCTGGATGCGCGATTCCGGTCCCACGTTCCTGATCGACGGAGCAGGACGTAGCGCCATCGTCAATTGGGGCTTCAATGCCTGGGGCGGCAAGTATCATCCCCATGACAAGGATGCGGCGCTGAAGCGCCATCTCGCCTGGGACCTCGACTATCCCCTGATCGAAACGCCACTGGTGCTGGAAGGCGGGGCGATCTTCAGTGATGGCGAGGGCACGATCTTCACCACCGAGAGCTGCCTCCTCAATCCCAACCGCAATCCCGATCTCAGCAAAAGCGAAATCGAGGCGGAACTGAAGCGTTGCCTCAATGCCGAGAAGATCATCTGGCTGCCGGGCGATCCGACGGAGACCGAGACCGACGGCCATATCGATGGCATCGCTTGCCTCGCCAGGCCCGGCCTGCTGTTGATCGAGACGGAATCGGGGCCGAGCGATCCGCGCCGCGAGGTGCTGCAGGAAAACCGCCGATCTCTGGAGCTGGCGCGCGATGCCAAAGGCCGCTCCTTTGAGTTGATTCCGATCGGCGAGGCGCAGGATTGCGGCTCGGATGATGCCCGCTTCAGCCGCTCCTATGTGAATTTCTATATCGCCAATGATGCGATCATCATGCCGGGCTATGGTAATGTCGGCGATGCGACGGCGCGGGCGGCCGTCGCCGCTGCCTTCCCGGATCGCACCATCGTGCAATTGCCTCAGAAGGCGCTGCCCTATGGCGGCGGCAATATCCATTGCATCACCCAGCAGCAGCCGGCGTCGTTCCGTTATTGAAGAGGAGTATTCCGTCATGACCCGGATGACTCGAATGGTGAGCGGCGCCTGGCAGGGGGCAAATGATGCCTTGCCGCCACCACCTGCCGGCTGGTTCATGCCGGCGGAATGGTCCACGCATGACCGCTGCTGGATGAGTTATCCGCATCGGCAAGACGAGTGGGGGGATAACCTTCCGGCGGTGCGGGCGGCGATTACCCAGCTTGCTTTGGCGATCCGGCAGTTCGAGCCGGTTTCGATGGTGGTGTCGCCCTTGGATGTTGCTACGGCGCGCCAGCAGCTGGGGCCGACAATCGATCTCGTGCCGCTGGCGGTTGACGATCTTTGGATGCGCGATATCGGCCCAACTTTTCTCGTGAAGCCCGGCAGTGGTGTCAGCGCGGCGCAGTGGCGGTTCAATGTGTGGGGTGAAAAATTTGCCGGCTATGACGCCGATCGTGATCTCGCCGAACGCCTGCTAATTGCAGGCAAGATCAATGCCTATCCGGCACCGATCACCACGGAGGGTGGTGCCCTCCATGTCGATGGCGCCGGCACCTTGATGGTGACCGAGACCTCGGTCCTCAATGAGAACCGCAATCCCGGCCTCGACAAGCGCGAGGCGGAGATGATCTTCCGCCACTGGCTTGGCGTCGACCATGTGATCTGGCTGCCGGGCTCGACGGTGGAGACCATCACCGACGGTCATATTGACGGCTTTGCCTGTTTCACCGCAACGGGCAAGGTGCTGGCTGAATTGCCGGCCAGCGATGACGCCGAGGATGCCAGGGAGATGCAGGAGAATCTGCGGGCCTTGCGTCTTGCCCGTGACGTCTATGGGCGCGAGTTGGAGATCGGCCTCATGCGTCGCCCGGCCGAGGTTGCCAGTGACACCGGCACCTTCTGCGACTGCTATGTCAATTTCTATATCGCCAATGGCGGCATCGTCATGCCGCGTTTCGGCGATGACAGTGCCGACCAGGCGGCGGCGGAAATGGTCGCCAGGGCCTTTCCGGACCGTCAAGTGTCCCAGGTCAATATCGCGGCCATCGCCGAGGGTGGCGGTGGCATTCATTGCAGCACACAGCAGCAACCAGCACCTTTGTCCGCATTTCAGGAGGAGTGATCGATCATGCGTCGTCTCACCGTCGCCGCCACGCAGATGCCCTGTGGCTGGGACCGGCAGGCCAATCTCGACCGGGCGGAACATCTGGTACGCCAGGCGGCCGGGCAGGGAGCCAAGGTCATCCTGCTGCAGGAACTGTTTGAGACCCCGTATTTTTGCGCCGGCGAGAAATCGAGCTATTTCGGCCTCGCCACCGCGGCGACGGAGAACGTCGCCGTCCAGCGCTTCGCCGGCATCGCCCGCGAACTCGGCGTCGTTCTGCCGATCAGCTTCTTCGAGCGCGGCGAGAACAGCTATTTCAATTCGCTGGCGATGATCGACGCCGATGGCCGGGTGCTCACGGTCTACCGCAAGAGCCATATCCCGCAGGCGCCGGGCTATCAGGAGAAGTTCTACTTCACACCCGGCGACAGCGGCATCCGCGTGGTCGATACCGCCTATGGCCGGATCGGTGCTGCCGTCTGCTGGGATCAGTGGTTTCCAGAATGCGCCCGGCTGCTGGCCCTGCAGGGGGCGGAACTGCTGCTTTATCCGACGGCGATCGGCAGCGAGCCCAGCAATGACGGCTATGACAGCCGCGATCACTGGCGCCGCTGCATGCAGGGCCATGCCGCCGCCAATATGGTCCCGGTGATCGCTAGCAACCGCATTGGCACGGAGAAGAATGACAGCTGCGACATGCACTTCTATGGCAGCTCTTTCATCACCGATCAGTTCGGGGGCCTGCTGGCCGAAGCCGACCGCGAGACCAGCGGCGTCATTACGGCCACGGTCGAGCTCGATGAAATCAAGGAGCAGCGTGCGTCCTGGGGGCTGTTCCGGGATCGGCGCATCGATCTCTATGCCGGGCTGCTGAGCCACCATGGCCAGGCCTGATCGGCACATCCGCAAGCCGGCCGGAGGCAAATAGCCGGGAATTCAAGGGAGGAAAATGTGGGTCTGATAAAGAAGGCGATCGGCCTGATGGCGATTGCATTGTCTCTCGGCATGTCCGTTTTGACAGTCCGGTCGGCCAAGGCCGAGGAGGTGGTGAATCTCTATTCCTGGGCCGACTATTTTCCAGACGATGCCATCAAGGCCTTCGAGAAGGAGACCGGGATCGAGGTCAAATACGATACCTTTGATTCCAACGAAGTACTGGAGACCAAGCTCTCGATCGGCGGCTCAGGTTATGACGTGGTGGTGCCCAATGCCTCGCCGCATCTCGCGAGGCAAATTCCGGCGAAGATGTATCTGACCCTCGATCGCAGCAAGCTGACGCAATATGGCAATCTCGATCCCGAGCTGCTGGCGGTGCTGGCGCATGCGGATCCCGGTAACCAGCACGCAGTGCCGTGGATGTGGGGCACCACCGGCCTCATCTACAACCGCGCCGCAATTCTGAAGCGTATCCCGGACGCGAAATTTGACAGCCTCGCTTTATTGCTCGATCCGGCCAATGTAGCGAAGTTGAAGGATTGCGGGATATCCATCGCCGATTCTGCCGGCGAGATGATCCCGGCCACGTTGGCCTATCTCGGCAAGCCGCCTTACAGCAAGAATCCGGCTGATATCGCTCTCGCCGTGGAGCATCTGCGCAAGATCACCCCCTTCGTAAAGACCTTCGCCACGGCAGGCCAGAGCAATGGCATGGCCGAGGGCGAGTTGTGCCTGAGCTTCGGCTATTCCGGTGATGCCTTTATCGCCCAGAGCCGTGCAACGGAGGCGAAGAATGGCATTACCGTCGACTATGCCATTCCCCATGAACTCACTATGGCCTGGATCGATACCCTGGCGATTCCGGCGGATGCGCCACATCCGGCGAATGCCTATAAGTTCATCGATTTCATGCTGCGGGCGAAGAGTGCTGCCGATGCCACGACGGCTTACGGATTTGCCAGCGGCAACAAGGCGGCGCTGACGCTGCTTGACCCGGCGATCCGCGACAATCCCCGGATCTATCCGCCGGCGCAGAAAGTCAGCAACATGCTGCTGACGCCGCCGTTGGGGCACAGCTACGACCGGGCCATCGAGCGGGCCTGGACAACGGTCAAGAGTGGCGAGTAACGAGCTTGGCGACGGCGCCGGTCCGGCTGATGTCCCTTGGTGGAGGCGGCGTCAGTAGGACCGGCGTTTCCGTTGGCTCAGATAGATCGCAGCCATGACGCCCCCTTTCATGAAGGGCAATAAAGCGAGGCTGAGACAAAGCGTCGCCGGCAGCCAGATCGCAGCCTGCAGCCAGGATGGCGGATGTAATGTTGCTTCCATCAGGAGCAGGCCACTGACGACGATATGGCCGACGACGGAAAGGGTGAAATAGGCCGGCGCATCATCGGCCCGAATGGGATCGAATTCCAGGCCGCAAGCGCTGCAGCGAACCGCGACGGTCAGATAGCCGGCAAACATCGTCGCCTCGCCGCAGCGCGGGCAAAGCCGGCGAAACCCGCGCTTGAGGCAGGTCCACAGGTTCGAGTGTCTGATGCTGGTTATATCTGTCACGCGGTGTCTCTTGTTGCAGCGATTGCCGGTACCGAACATCTCGGATTGAGCTGATCCGGAATGCCGCACCGTCCTTGCCAACACGACCCTGGTGGGGGCCGAAGAGCGGTGGCGCAGCGCTTTTGCCAAAATGATCAATCGGGGGATCGGCTGTCCGGGCCGATCCGTCGATGTCGGCCATCGATGATCATGCCCCGTCAATAGCGGAGCCCGAGGAGCCCCGGCAATGCGACGGGTTGCCGCTTTATGTCGGGTCACCGCCTTGCATTCAGGCCGCTGAGCGGCGGGGTACCGCGCTGAAGCGTGCAGCCGTGCAGCTTTGACGGTCAAATCGTTTAAACCTTTTCGCGTTGTAAAAGAATCAATGGGCGCTATTGACAGCCGGCGGCGCCCTGACGTCACATGTCAGAAAGTAGCGACGATTGGGGGTCGTCCCGATGAAGCCAAGCTGGGATATTTCCTT
This sequence comes from Terriglobales bacterium, assembly GCA_035563795.1. Taxonomy (GTDB): domain Bacteria; phylum Pseudomonadota; class Alphaproteobacteria; order Dongiales; family Dongiaceae; genus Dongia_B. The sequence continues at coordinate 5,596 of DATMUQ010000235.1, forward strand.
CCTCTTGGATACCCAGGGGAAGATCGAGGAAGCACGCGGCAATTGCCTCGAGATCCTCGGTCATCCCGTTCGTGGCCTGATCGGCCAATCCTTCCTGCCCTATATCGCCGGCGCCGACCGGGCGCATTTCCGCCGCTTCCTGGGTCAGCTCGGCAATGCCAATGCGGTGCGCCGCGCCATGCTGCATTTATGGACCAGCAATCAGCGCGATCAGGCCTTCCTCATGGAGGCGCAGAACGGCTGGTCGGCCGAGCGCTACTGGATCATGCTGGCTTTGCCCAAGGACCAGGCCAGCGGCGGCGCGCTGGAGAGCCTGGATGCGCCGATCCCGGCCACCAGCGACGATGACCTGCTGATGCTGATCGAACTGGCGGCGGCCGAGGCGACACCGCTGGACCTGACAGTGATTTCCGTCGGCGGCCTTGCCGCATCGCAGGCGAAGACGGCTCAGTCCGCGGCCTTGACGGATGAATTGGAACGCCGGGTCGAGCGCAGCCTGATCGCCAATGCTTATGACGGCGTGGTCAGCAAGTCGGAGCCCGGCGTCTATAACGTGCTGCACGATGCCTTGACGCCGGCGGATAAGATCGCCGGCGACGTGAAGGCCGAGGCGCGGGAAATCGGCGTCAGCGAGGAACAACTCGGGCTGACCCATCGCAGCGTCAAACTGGGTAGCAAGCCCAGTCGTGCGCGCATCGAGGCGGCCATGGCCTCCGTCCGGGCACCGATCCAGGATCGCAGCCTGCCGGCCGGGATGACGGGCCTGGAGGCGCCGCCGCCATCGCGCCCAATCGGGCTCTATATCGCTCTCGGCGTGGTGGCCTTGGTCGCGCTTATCGTCGCGCTTCTCTATCTGCTGGTACGCTGATCAATCAGCGGCAGATGCGCGGCGCCGGCTGACGCGGCTCAGCTCTGGGTCAGCATCTGGGTGAACTTGGCCGTCGCCTTGTCGTAATTCGCCGCCCACCAATTGCTGTCGACGATGGCCTGCTGTGCGACGGCATCGGGCTGGGTGGGATCGGTGCTGCGCAGGCTGGCCGACATGGCGGCGGTGGCGCGGGGATTGGCGGGGCCGACACCGCGCAGGCTGGCAAGGGCGATCTGGCGCGACGGCTCCTGCATCGAAGCGAGGAACTTGAAGACGGTATTGCCGCCGGGATTGTTCTTCGGCACCACCCAGACACCGGGGCAGAGGATGCCCTGATCGAAGCTCCAGCCGATGCCGCCCTTGGTCTCGACGGCCAGCTGTGCGGCGCGGGTATGCCAGATGCAGGCCATGGTGACGACCTTGTCCTGCAGCATCTGCTTCGCATCATTGCCGCTTTCCCAGGTGACGAGATGCGGCTTCAACTGGCCGATGCGGTTGACGCAATCGGCGATGTCGAGCGGATATATCTCGCTGGCCTTCGCGCCCTTGGACATGGCAGCGGCCTCGAAGCCGCCGATCATCCATTTCCACAGGCCACGCTTGCCGGGATATTTGCGCAGGTTCCAGAAATCGGCCCAGCTTTGCGGCGGATTGTCCTTGTAGACGGTGGCGTTATAGGCGAGCACGAAAGAATAGGTATAGCCGCCGACACCGTAATCGAAGGCAAAGGGCGACATCACCTGGTTGCGATCGACGACGCTGTAATCGATGGCGCTCAGGGCGCCGCCTTGGCCGAGCCGGACACAGGAATAGCCGTCGGTATCGCAGATATCCCAGTCGACCGTGCCGCTCTCCACCATGGCCTTGATCTTGCCTTCGCTGGGGCCGGAGCCGTCGAAGACCACATCGATATTGGTGTCGCGCTTGAACGGCTTGCCGAAGGCCTGGGTCAGGTGATCGATATCGCCATTGCCCCAGACGGCGAAAGTGAGTTCCTCGGCATCTGCCGCCCGGGCGCCCCGCGATGTCAGCAAGCTGGAGGCCAGCAGGGGGGCCAGACCGACGCCGGCCAGGCGGCGTAGGAAGTCGCGGCGTTCCCGGTGCGGCAGCGTGGCGGCCTGCTGTCGCAATTCGTCACCGAGGGCCACGAGATCCTGGGCGAAGGGCGAGGCGGGAAGGGATGGATGGCGGCTGGTGTCTTCGGGCTGCATGCTTCCGCTGTAGCCTTGCCACCGCCCCGCGTCAAGCAATGGCCGTCAAGCAATACCCTTCAGCCAGGAACTGTCAGGCGTGGCGCGCCTTGTGATTGACCAGCGACAGCAGGAAGCCGATGACGGCGGCGCCAAGGCCGATGGCGCAGGTGCCGGTCCAGCCCCAAGCTTCGAAGGCCGAGCCGCCCAGCATCGAGCCCAGGGCGCCGCAGCAGAACATGGTGGTCATGAAGACGGTGTTGATGCGGCTCCGTGCACCGGAATCCAGGGCATGGATGCCGGCCTGGTTGGAGACCAACGCCGATTGCACACCGAGATCCATCAACACGACGCCGACCACCAAGGCCGGCATCGATCCCTGCATCAGGATGAAGAGCAGGAAAGAGGCGAAGACCAGAACGGTCGAGAGTGTGACCACCGTTTCCGGCCCATGCCGGTCGGCGATGCGGCCGGCAATCGGGGCGGCCAGGGCACCGACGGCGCCGATCAGCCCCATGAGGCCGGCATAGGTGGCGCCGAGATTATAGGGTGGCAGGCGCAGTTCCAGCGCCAGATTGGCCCAGAAGGCCGAGAAGCAGGCGAACATCATGCCCTGGCACAGCCCGGCGAGGCGCAGGCGGCGATAGCGCAGGAAGAAGCCGAAGAGCGAGGTCAGGATGCGGCCGTAATGATCGCGCGTGACCGGCGCCACCCGCGGCAGCACGATGGCCATCAACGCCGTGAGGGCCAGCATCATGCCGCTCGCCATGGCGAACATCGCGCGCCAGTGCCAATGATCCGAGACATAGCCGCTGACCGTGCGGGCGAGCAGGATGCCGACCAGCAGGCCGCCGGTCACCGTGCCCACTACCTTGCCGCGCTGGGCCGGCTCAGCGAGATGGACGGCCAGCGGCACGATCTGCTGCACCACCGTGGTCAGAATGCCGATCAGCAGGCAGGCAAGGCCGAGCCAGACGAGGCTTGGTGCCAGAGCGGCGCCGGCCAGCGCGATGCTGAGACCGAGCAAGGTCAAGAGGATCAGCGTCTTGCGCTCGATCCGGTCGCCGAGCGGCGCCAGGAAGAAGAGGCCGAGCGCGTAGCCGATCTGGCACAGGAAGGGCATGAGGGCGACTTCACGTGGCGTCGCGCCGAAATCGCGGATGAAGAGGCCCAGCATCGGCTGGTTGTAATAGGTATTGGCGACGGCGAAACAGGTCGCCAGCGTCATCATCGCCAGCAGCTTGCCGCTGAGATGCGGATGGTGGGGATGCGGCTGATTTGCCTGTGCCGATGACCGCGGCGATCCTTGCGCTGTCGTATGCTCGGCATCGCCTTCGGTTGCCGTTTCCGCCGGGATTTCCTTGCCGGCTGCCTTTTCCATCACACCTGATTCAGCCATCTGCCTGCCTCAATTCGCCGAATACCCCGCATCTTCATGCGGTTATAGATACGAAACGTTTCGTATCGAAACAGAAGGTGGCAAACGGGGCAAGCGACATTTTCGCGACGGCTCCTTGCAGAAAAGGCGGGCGCATGGAGCGGGGGCAGGCAGACCCGATGGGATGTTCAGCGTTTGGCGGGCCGGGCGATACCTTGCAGCGCGAGATCGAGCAAACCGTCGATGAAATGCGCCTCGATCGGCTGGTGCTGCAGGATCATGCGATACCAGATCGGGCCATAAATCGCATCGAGGACGGTGTCGATATCAATATCTGGGCGCAAAGCGCCTTGCACCACGGCGCGTTCCAGACAGGCCTTCGCCGCCAGGCGCCGCGGCAGGACATAGCCTTCGAGCAGTTGTTCGCGGGTGGTGGGATCCGCCTGGGCGAGGGCGATGATCTCGCAGAGGACGCGGCCAGTCTTGCCGCGATAGAGCTTGCCGACGCGGTGCACCTGGGCGCGTAGATCGGCCAACGGCGCATCGGTCTCCGCGAAAGCCAGCTTCGGCGACACGGCGGTCAGGAAGGCATCCAGCGCCAGCGTGCCCTTGTTCTGCCACCAGCGATAGATCGTGGTCTTGGCGACACCGGCCCGCGCCGCGATCCCCTCGATGGTGAGCTTGTCGAAGCCGACCTCTTCCAGCAATTCGGCGGTGGCCTGCAGGATGGCGTGCTGCGCGGCATCATCGCGCGGCCGTCCGGTTGCCGCGATCGCGCGCGCTTTCGTGCTGCTCATGACGTCATCGCCGGGGATCCATCTCGTTCATTTGGAGACGGTGCGTAGCGTAACGCAAGCACGCGCGTGCTGCAATCCGTGCTACTCCAGCAAGTGGGACCGCGTGCAGGACAAGAGGGGACTATCGGGGAGATGTAAAATGCGTCGGGCGCCGGAGCGGGCAATCGCCCCGGCGCCCGATGTCTGAATTACTTCGTCACCGGCCTTATTTCATCACCGGCATGACGAATTCGGCGCCGGAGCGGATGCCGGTCGGCCAGCGCGAGGTGATGGTCTTGAGCTTGGTATAGAAGCGCACACCTTCCGGGCCATGCATGTGATGATCGCCGAACAGCGAGCGCTTCCAGCCGCCGAAGCTGTTGAAGGCCATGGGGACGGGGATCGGCACATTGATGCCGACCATGCCGACCTTGACCTTGGCGGCGAATTCGCGGGCGGCATCACCGTCGCGGGTGAAGATCGCCGTGCCATTGCCGTATTCGTGGTCGTTCACCAGCTTCGCCGCCGTGTTGTAATCCGGCACGCGCACGACCGAGAGGACCGGGCCGAAGATCTCTTCCTTGTAGATGCGCATGTCGGGCTGCACCTGATCGAACAGGCAGCCGCCGAGGAAATAGCCATTCTCATAGCCCTGCAGTTTCAGGCTGCGGCCATCGACCACGAGCTTGGCGCCTTCCTGGACACCGAGATCGACATAGCCCTTGACCTTCTCGTAATGCTGCTTGGTGACGAGGGGGCCCATTTCGGCTTCCGGATCGCTGCCCGGCGCCACCTTCAGGCCGCGCACACGCGGGGAGAGCTTCTCGATCAGCGCGTCGCCGACCTTGTCGCCAACGGCAACCGCAACCGAGATCGCCATGCAGCGCTCGCCGGCGGAACCGTAGCCGGCACCCATCAGCGCATCGGCGGCGAGATCCATATCGGCATCGGGCATGACGATCATGTGGTTCTTGGCGCCGCCCAAGGCCTGCACGCGCTTATTATGCGCGGTGCCCGTGTGATAGATGTATTCGGCGATCGGCGTCGAGCCGACGAAGCTCACCGCCTGGATCTCGGGATTGACGAGGATCGCATCGACCGCTTCCTTGTCGCCATTGACGACGTTGAAGACGCCATCCGGCAGGCCGGCCTTCTTGAGGAGGTCGGCAATGAAATGCGAGGCGGTTGGGACGCGTTCCGACGGCTTCAGGATGAAGGTGTTGCCGGACGCAAGCGCGATCGGGAACATCCACATCGGCACCATGGCCGGGAAGTTGAACGGCGTGATGCCGGCGACAACGCCGAGCGGCTGGCGAATGGCCCAGCTATCGACATTGGTGCCGACATTCTCGGTGAACTCGCCCTTCAGCAATTGCGGGATGCCGCAGGCGAATTCCACCACCTCGACGCCGCGGGCGATCTCGCCCTTGGCATCGGAATGGGTCTTGCCGTGTTCCGCGGTGATGATGTTGGCGAGCGTGTCGATGTTCTGCTCGAGGAGTTCCTTGAACTTGAACATGACGCGCGAGCGATTGAGCGGCGTCACCAGGGACCAGGTCTTGAAGGCCTCGGCGGCGACCTTCACCGCGGCATCCAGCTCGGATTTCGATGCCAGCGCCACCTTGGCCTGGACCTCGCTGGTCGCCGGATTGAACACGTCGCTGGAGCGACCGCTGGTGCCGGCAACGTCCTTGCCGCCGATGAAATGGGGGATGGTCCGCATGTTGTCCTCGCCGGGTGGTGGGCTGATTTCAGCCATTTTCGGTTCGGCCCAGAGCTGGGCCAAGCGGCGGAATAGTAAGAGCTATTCGCCCACGGTCAAGACAAATCGGTCAAGATATTGAACTTTGTGATTAGGATATTTAACGCCTGAGAACGGGCGAAAATTGTCCTTCCTGCAAGCTTGGGGAGAGGTGGAAGGGGATAAGATGCTGGCCTGTAACCTGAAAATAGCTGTCGTCGGAAACGCGACGGACAGGTGACACGACGACCCAACGCCTGCACTCCGTCCGCGGGAACGATATCTCCTCCTCGCGCGTAGATGTGACGGAACTTCCAAAGGTTAATTCTGCTGATTCAAGGCGGCAGCAATCCATATCGCCGCCAGTTATGGGGGGATGCCCGTACGCGACTCTTGCAATCCTTAGGAGTAAGCATCATGAAACGCCAGCTATTGCTGTTGGCCGCCGGCTTCCTTGTTGGAAGCACTCCCGCCTGGGCTGATGACGGCAAGTTTGAAGTGCTGTTCCCGCTCGGAAAAGCGACCCTCGATTCTACCGCACATGAAACCATTGCCGCCGCGAAGCAGGAGTTCGATCGCACCGGTTCCGCCCATGTCACCATCGTGGGGCATACCGACACATCGGGCAGCACGGAATTCAACCAGCGGCTTTCCGAGCGCCGGGCGCAGGTGATCACCGACGCGCTGGTCGGGCTCGGTGTGCCGCAAGCGGATATCTCGTCCTCGGGGGTTGGTGAAACCGATCTCGCCGTGCAGACCGGGCCGAATGTGAAGGAAGCCCGGAACCGGCGCACCGAAATTGACATCGCTGCGCCACCCGCGCCGCCTCCCGCGCCAGCCCCGACCCCGGCACCCGTGGCAGCCGCGCCGGCACCGGCAGCGCCGCCGCCGGAAGAAAAGCGCTGGACGCTCACCGCCGGTGGCTTCTACGGCTACAGTTTCAAGGACAACCATGGCGGGCATAGCCAGCTTGGCGGCATCAATCTCGGGCTCGATTATAAATTGACGAGCTGGATGACCATCGGCATCGAGCAGGCCGGCTTCTATCATTTCGACTCTCACAATGACGGCTTTGGCGGGCGGACCGTTGTGGGGCCGGACTTCTATTTCGGCAACCTTTTGGCCCAGGACTGGCCCGTTGCGCCCTATATCGGTGCCAATGTCGGCTATCTTTATGGCGCCGGCATCGCCGATTCAGGCATCGCCGGGCCGGAGATTGGTCTGAAGGCGGGTATGTTCGATATGAAGGTGGCTTACGACATGCCGTTCAATCGAAATCCGGATCAGGGCATCATCAACACGACGATCGGGGTTTCCTTCGACTTCTGATCAGCGTGTTGAACCTCGACGGGCGGCGCAACAAGGCATCCACCAAGAGAGCCTTGATTGCCCGCCCGAGCGCGCCTGGCCAGATTGCTCCCGCTCTACGCGAATTCTTCAGTCCCGCGCCTTTTCCGCCACATCATAGATAGAGGCCCGGAAATGGGCGGTGAGGGCGCTTAGCTGATCCGCATAGTCCCGTGGGGCCCCAACCGGCGGGAAGATCGCGCGGATTTCCTGCAGCAAGCCGCTCAGCGCCGGTGGTGCGGCGCGATCGGTCACATGGAAAGCTTGGGATGCGATGACGGCGAGCATGGTGAGTGCCGCATCGAGGCAATATCCGGCTTCCTCCTGGCCGCGCCAGGCGAGCCCGGTCAGCGGGGCGACATCGTTCTGGCCGAAACCGCCGCCTTCGCTGCCGGGCAGGAAGGTGCGCTGGGCTGCCCGGCGCGCCTGCTCGGCATAGCCGACCTGGACGAAGCCGAGAATGCCCAGATAGCCGTCGCCGTCGCCCTTGAGCTGGTCCGGCAATAGCGAATAGCGGCCGTCGAGCAATTTGGTGGAATGGCGCTCGGCCAGGGCGCAGAGATCGGCGCAGGCGGCGGCGAGATTGTCGAGCGCCGGATAGGTGCGTGCATTGTGGTAGCCGCCATTGCTGTAGACCCGGCCATAGGGATGCCGTGCATCTGGCCGTTTTGGATCGGGACGCAGGAAGACCGGATTGTCGGTCACCGAAGCGAGGGAACCGGTGGCGATCTCCTCTGCCTGGGCAATGGTGCGGCGGAACTGGCCGAGGATGCGGGGCAGGATGCGATAGCTGACAGGCGCCTGATAGGCGCGGCGCTCCTTGCCGCCGCCTTCGAGCAACTGACGCAGGCTGCGCAGAGCCGCCGTCTCATAGGGGTCGTCCCAGAGAGTCTCGAAGTCGGCGGCATAGGCTTCCAAAGGTGCTTTGATCGCCTCGGCTGATAAAGCGAAGATGGCTTCAGCAATGTCCAGGCGCCGGCGCATGGCG
>DATMUQ010000236.1:0-7222 GCA_035563795.1 Terriglobales bacterium
GCCTCATCGAGGGCCTCATCGGCCAGTTCGGCGGCACGACGGACATAGACGAGTTCGGCCGGGCTCTTGATCAGGCGCAGCCGCGAGACCAGCATCGAGGCATCCGGCAGTTCACAGAAGCCGTCGAGCACGGCCTTCAGACGAAAGCCATTCTTGGCGGTGAGGCCGTAGGAATCATATTCGACACCGAGCCGCTTGCCCTGCAGCTTGCGGGCGGCGAGCAGGTTCTTGAGATCGGTCGCCGGATCGGCATCGTCGCCATCGACCCAGATATGGATTTCCTGGATGTCGGAGGTGAGCTGGGCCTGCAGCAGATCCGGCCGTCTTGTCAGCAGAAAGAGATCGCCATTGGCGCCGAAATAGAGACACTGGAAGAAGACATAGCCGAAGGTGTCATAGCCGGTCAGGTAGTACATGCTTTCCTGACGGAAGATCAGCAGCCCGTCCAGTTCCTCGGCCTGCAGGCGCTGCTGCAGGGCCTTGCGGCGGGCGGCGAATTCATCGGCGGTGAAATGCAACGGCATCGGGCTGTTCCTTCCGTAAATCCAGATGACCATCAGGCAATCACCCTGCCCATGCGCCCGCAAAAGCAAAACTCTCAGTATTCGACATTGTCGAACGATAGCTGATGACCTAAGCTCCGGCTATGGCTGAGACCGCGCTCAAACAGAGAGCCCACCGCCCGAATCCGGCGATCCGCATCCAGTCCTTGGCGCGGGCGGATGCGATCTTTGCCGTCCTGGCCGACGGTCCCCGCATCGGCTGCCGGCTGCGCGACATCGCCGCGGCCACGGCGCTGGCCCCCAGCACGGCGGTCACCTTATTGCAGAGCCTTGCCGGGCTGGGCCTCGTCGAACAGACGGAAGCCGGGCTCTACCGCCTGGGTCCCCGCTTCCAGGAGCTGGGCCGCAAGGCCGAGACGCGGCAGGACCTGCTGGAACTCGGCCGACCCTCGGTCATCCGGCTGTGCCAGCGTAGCGGTGAAACCGCCAGCCTGTTGGTGCCCGGCATCAATGCCATGATCATCGGCGAGAGCCTGGAAGGCGATATCCGGCTCAAGGAAACGGTACTCAAGGGCAAGGCCATGCCGTTGCATGGGACGGCCTCGGGCAAATGCTTCCTGGCCTATGCCACGGCCGATGTGCGGGAAGCTTTCCTGCAGGCCGCCCCGCTCACCAAGCTGACCAACCGCACCATTCACGATCTGGCCCGGCTGGAAGCCAGCCTGACGGAAATCCGCCGCCTCGGCTATGCCACCGAGGAAGAGGAATTCCGCAGCGGCGACGCCGCCATTGCCGCCCCCATTCTCGACCGTAACCGGCGGATTCGCGGCACCATCAGCCTCACCGGCCCGGCGGAACGGCTGGGTGGCCGGCGGCTCGGCCGGCTCGTCACCCTGCTCAAAACCGAAGCGCAGCATATTTCCGGCCTGCTGGCATAAAATAGCCCCCGACCCTGTATTATCTTGGCCCGTATTACGTTCGTAAGATGCCGCCAGGGCCCCCGCGCCATGGTGTCGCCACATGTCGTTTTGTTTCGCTGCCCGACTGGAAAAAGCGGCGTCGAGCCGATATGTTCACGGCGAAAGAGCGCCGCCTCCGGGGGCGGCCAGTTTATGAGCAGCGAAAATGAGTGTTTGGGGCAAAATCATCGGCAGTGCAGCGGGCTTCGCCATCGGCGGCCCGATCGGCGCCCTATTTGGCGCCCTGGCTGGCCATGCCGTCGATGTCACGGTTGAGCAGGACCATCCGGCAACCCCGGTCGATCCGGCTGACCGCTCGGCGACCCGGGACGTCGCCTTCACCATCGCCGCGATCGCGCTCGGCGCCAAGATGGCCAAGGCCGATGGCGTTGTCAGCCGTTCCGAAGTCGATGCCTTCAAGGAGGTCTTCCGGGTACCACCCGGGGAGATGAAGAACGTCGCCCGGATCTTCGATCTGGCGAAACGGGATTCCGCCGGTTTCGAGACCTATGCTCGCCAGATCGCCGGCCTGTTCACGCCAAAGCACCCGGTGCTCGAGGAAATGCTCGACGGGTTGTTCCATATCGCCCGCGCCGATGGCGTCATCCATGACACGGAGCTCAGCTATCTGAACCGCGTCGCCGAGATCTTCGGCTTCAGCGAAGGCGACTTCGCCCGCATCCGCGAGGCCAATATCGGTCCCGACAAGGCCGATCCCTATACCATCCTCGGCATCACTCGCGAGGACAGCAACGAGGCGATCAAGGCCGCCTGGCGGCAATTGGTGCGGGACAATCATCCCGACAAGCTGATCGCCCAGGGCCTGCCCGCCGATTTCATCGAGCTTGCCAATGACAAGCTTGCTCGTATCAATGCCGCCTATGACAAGGTCGCCAAAGAGCGCGGCATTCCCTGATTTTTGAAAGTTCCGTTACCAGATGCCCCCGGCTATTCCTCAGCTCGCCTTGCGTAATGCTGCCGTCACTTTTGGCGGCAAGCCCCTTTTCGCCGATATCACCCTCAGCCTCGGCAAGGGCGAGCGGGTCTGCCTGGTCGGTGCCAATGGTTCCGGCAAATCGACCATCCTGAAAGTGCTGGCCGGCGAGATGGAACTCGATTCCGGCGAGCGCTTCATCCAGCCGGGCGTCACCGTCGGTTCGCTGCCGCAGAATCCGGACTTCTCGAAGGGTGGCAGCGTTTCTGTCTATGTAAGTGCCGGCCTGCATGATCCGGAGGCCGAGCATTACAAGGTCGATGCCGCCCTCGATCACCTGCAGCTCGACGGTGCGCGCGATCTCAGCACCTTGTCGGGCGGCGAAGGCCGACGCGCGGCGCTGGCCCGTGTGCTGGTCTCGGCCCCGGACCTGCTGCTGCTCGACGAGCCCACTAACCATCTCGATCTCCCCACCATCGAGTGGCTGGAAGAGGAATTGGCGGCTTTCCCAGGCGGCATCCTGATGATCAGCCACGATCGCGCCTTCCTCACCCGGCTGACCAAGCGCCTGCTCTGGCTCGACCGTGGCCGCATGTTCGAGATGGATGGTGGCTTTGCCCAGTTCGAGGAATGGTCGAACGGGATCATGGAGCAGGAGGCGGCGGAATCCTATCGCCTGCAGAAGCGCATCGAGCAGGAAGAATACTGGCTGCAACGCGGTGTCACCGCCCGCCGATCCCGCAATGAGGGCCGGCGCCGCGGCCTCATGGCGCTCCGCAAGCAGCGCGCCGAGGCATTGAAGGCACGCGGCACGGCAAAGCTTGCCTTGTCCGATGCCGAGGCCAGCGGCCAGATCGTCTGCGAGGCCATCAATGTCACCAAGCGTTTCGATCGCCCGGATGGCAGCACGGTCACCATCGTCAATAACTTCTCGACCCGCATCCAGCGCGGCGATCGCGTCGGCCTGATCGGTCCCAACGGCGCCGGCAAGAGCACCATCCTGAAGCTGCTGACCGGCCAGCTGGAGCCGGATAGCGGCACCATCAGGCTCGGCACCAATCTGTTGCCGCTTTATCTCGACCAGCGCCGCACCGTCTTCGATCTCGACAAGACTTTGTGGCAGACTCTGGCGCCGGGCGGTGGCGATTCCATCATGGTGCGCGGCCAACAGCGCCATGTCGTCGCCTATCTGCGCGACTTCCTGTTCAGCGACAAGCAGGCGACCATGACGGTGCGCACCTTGTCGGGCGGCGAGCGGGCACGGTTGATGATGGCGCGGCTCTTCGCCCAGCCCAGCAATCTCATCGTGCTCGACGAGCCGACCAACGATCTCGACATGGATACGCTGGATCTGCTCGAGGAAGTGCTCGAGGAATATGACGGCACGCTGCTGCTGGTCAGCCATGACCGCGATTTCCTCGACCGCCTGGTCACCAGCGTGATCGCCGTCGAGGGCGAAGGCGACGTTGCCGAATATCCCGGCGGCTACAGCGACTATCTGATCCAGCGACCGAAGCGCGAGAAGGTCGAGACCAAGCCAGAGAAGAAGTCGGCTGCCGAAACGACGCCTGCCGCTGCCAAAGTACCGACCCGGCTCAGTTCCAAGGAACAGCGCGAGCTGGACGACTTGCCCGCCCGCATGGCGGCGCTGGAAAAAGAGATCGGCGTCATCGAAAAGGCGCTGAGCGATCCCGAGCTTTACGCCAAGGATCCGCAGAAATTTACCAAGGCCAGTGAATTGCTGGAAACCAAGAAGACGGCCCTGGCAGATGCCGAATTGCGCTGGCTGGAACTGGAAGACAAGCGCGCCAGCCTGGCGGCCGGGTAAGGAGGCTCGCTGGCCTAAGAGGCCTGAGCCGGGGATAGTGCGGGGTAAGAGCGGGGATGGGCCCGATTGATCTGTTGCTGATGATCATGGCGCAGGCGCTGTGGGGCGCCAATTTTGCCGTGATCAAGCTGGGTGTTGCCGATTGGCCGCCCTTGTTTTTCGTTTCGATCCGCATGGCACTGGTGGCCTTGCTGCTGGTGCCGATCGTCGGCCTGCCGCGACGCGAACATCTGCCGACTTTGCTGCGCATGTGCTTCGTGCTCGGCGTCGTTCATTGGGGCAGCCTCTTCACCGGCCTCAAGACCACCGATGCCGCCACCACCAGCATCGTCATCCAGATCCAGGTACCGATCTCGGCCTTGCTGGCAACCTGGCTGCAGAAGGACAAGATGGGCTGGCGGCGCTGGAGCGGCATCGCCATCGCCTTTCTCGGCATCGCCGTCATCGTCGGCACGCCGCAATTCGCCGGCGGCTGGAAAGGGGCCTTGCTGATCTTCATTGCTGCCATCGCCTGGGCCGCCGCCAATATGGATGTGAAGAAGCTCAGTGCCTCGATCGATGGCTGGCGCCTCAATGCCTGGACCGGCCTCATCGCGGCACCCATGACCTTCGCCTCGTCGCTGGCCCTGGAACAGGGGCAATGGCAGGCGATCACCCATATCGACTGGGGGGTGGCGCTCGCTTTCGCCTATCAGGTCATCATCGTCACGACTCTCTGCTACGGCATCTGGTACGGGATGATGCGGCGTTATCCGATGTCGCTGGTCATGCCCTTCACGCTGACAGAGCCGCTCTTCGGCGCCATCACCGCTATCCTGGCGCTGGGTGAGCCGCTGACGGCGCGCCTCGTCATCGGCACGACCATCACCCTTGCCGGGCTTGCCATCATCGTGCTGCGTCGGCCCCAGGCGGTGGCGCAGCCGGTCGGCCCCGGCACGTGACGGATCGCCGGGCCGCGCCATGAAGCCGCAACACATGCTCTGGATGCTGCTCTGCCAGCTGATCTGGGGCCTCAACTTCGTCGCCGCCAAGATCGGGATTCACTATTTCGACCCGGTTCTGTTCTGCGCCGTGCGCTTCAGCATTGCCGCCCTGCTGCTACTGCCCTTCGTCGGCCTGCCGCCGGCGCGGCTGATCTGGCGCCTGCTGCCGCTCTCCTTCACCATGGGGACGATGCATTTCAGCCTGCTCAATCTCGGCATGCGCGCGGTCGATGTGGCGACCACCTCGATCACGATCCAGTTACAGGTGCCGTTTGCCGCCGTCATGGCCGCCTTCTTCTTCAAGGAACACCTCGGCTGGCGGCGCATTGTCGGCATGGGCCTCGCTTTTGCCGGCATCGTGCTGATCGCTGGCGATCCGCGCTATTCCGGCGACCAGTTCTGGCCCTTGATGGCGGTGGTCGGCGCCGCCTTCTGCTGGGCCTCGGCCAATATCCAGGTGAAGGCACTCAGCAATGTCGATGGGGGCGAGATCGACGCCGTCAAGCTCAACGGCTGGATCGCCCTCCTCGCCGCCCCGCAACTGATCGTCGCCTCCCTCCTCCTCGAAGGCCAGGGCTGGCAGCAGGTAGCCACCGCAGCCTGGCAGGGCTGGGCGGCCGTGCTCTACCAGGCGATCATCGTCGCCATTTTCAGCTATTGGATCTGGTACAACATGATGCGGCGCTATCCCGTCAACCAGGTGATGCCCTTCACCCTGTTGCTGCCGATGATCGGCTTCATCTGCGGCGCCGCCATCCTCGGCGACGAGATCACCGGGCGCATGATGGCCGGCGCCTTGGCGACCGTCATCGGTGTCGCCATTATTGTCTTGCGACGGCCGGCGGTCGTGGCACCCTCCACCAAGACCGGCATCTGACCGCAGCGGAAAGCACGCGCCCCATGGATATCATCAACCTGCCCTCGCCGAATTTCGATGATCGCCCGGTCGACGGGCCAATCGACATCCTGTTGCTGCATTATACCGGCATGCAGACCGCCGACGAGGCGATCAACCGGTTGCGCGATCCGGCGGCACGGGTCAGCAGCCACTATGTGATCGACGAAGACGGCTCGATCCTGTGCCTGGTGCCGGAGGAAAAGCGCGCCTGGCATGCCGGCATCAGCTATTGGACCGGTGCGCGCGAGATCAATGCCCGCTCGATCGGCATCGAGATCGTCAATCCCGGCCATGAATGGGGGTATCGCCCCTTCCCCGCCCCGCAGATGCAGGCGGTGACGGCACTCTCACAACAGATCGTCGCCCGTCACGCCATACCCGCGCGCCGCGTCATCGGCCATTCCGATGTCGCCCCCTTGCGCAAACAGGATCCCGGCGAATTGTTCGACTGGAGGGGTCTCGCGTCGAACGGCGTCGGGCTATGGCCGAGGCCGCAACCGGTGCAATGGACCGAGGCCCAGTTCCTGCAAGCCCTCAACCTTTACGGCTATGACATCGAGGGACCATCCGGCACGGCAGCGGCGACCATGCATCATGCCGCCATCCTTGCCTTCCAGCGGCATTTCGCGCCGGTACAGCTCGATGGTCGGATCGATGATGATCTGTCGGCCATTCTGCATGGCCTGCTGCTGGATGCCGGAATCGATCCGTCTCTGATCGGCTAAGCCGCGATATTTTTGCCGGCCCATTACCCCGCTGTGATCACGACCAACCCGCTCTGATCATAGCCCATTGTGATCGGCCGCACGCGCCTGGCGATGGTGTCGCTCCTCTCCCGCGGGTACTCTCTTCGCGGTGAGGGTGAAACAACGGGGCCAATCATGCGACGCCATCTCAACACCTGGCTGGTGACAGCCGGCTTGTCTGCTTTGTCTATTTTGTCGATACCAAACGCCTGGGCGGGAAGCGCTGCGCCGACGGGTGCGACCAAGACAGTGAACGTGCTGATCACTACCAAGCAGCAGCACAAGACCGATATCAAGACCGACACCATCAACCGCGTGCTGAAGGGCCAATGCCAGATGGTGGCGAAGGCGCCGCAACAAATCGGCTGGGG
>DATMUQ010000237.1:0-2610 GCA_035563795.1 Terriglobales bacterium
GTCGAACATCCGAACCTGCAATTCCACTTCCTGCCGTCGACGGTCAATGACCATGGCCGCAAGAACGGCACCAGCCACGCCTATCAGGTGCATATCGGCAATATGCGCCAGGCCTCGCGCGGCTGGATCAAACTGAAATCGACCGATGCCCGCGAGCATCCGCGGATCCAGCCGAACTACTTGATGGAAGAGCAGGATCGCCGCGAATTCCGCGACGCCGTCAAGCTCACCCGCGAGATCTTCGCCCAGAAGGCTTTCGACGAGTATCGCGGCCCCGAGATCAATCCCGGCCCCAATGTGAAGACCGATGCCGAGATCGACGCCTTCGTGCGCGAGCGCGGCGACAGCGCCTATCATCCCTCCTGCACCTGCAAGATGGGCACGGATGAGATGGCGGTGGTCGATCCACAGGCCCGCGTCCACGGCCTCGAGGGCCTGCGCGTGGTCGATGCCTCGATCATGCCAAGCGTGGTCAGCGGCAATCTCAACGCCCCGACCATCATGATCGCCGAGAAATGCTCGGACATGATCCTCGGCAAGAAGCTGCCGCGCGCCCAGGTGCCGGTCTATCAGTCGCCGAACTGGCAGACCTCGCAGCGCTGAGCACGGTTGCTGGAACTAAAAAAGCCCTGCTGAGACGATCGGCAGGGCTTTTCTTGTACCAGGATCAGCGATCGCCCGGATCGACATCCTCGTAATAGAATTCCGGCAGCGGATCGGTGCGCGGATCGAGGGCGCCGGCAATGGCCGAGGTCGAGCCGACGGCGACGAAACTGGTCTGCGCCTTGGCCGGCAGGGCCTCGCGCATGCTCATGCGATAGCGGGTGAAGCCTGCCAGCAGGATGCCGACTCCCGTCAGATAATAGAACAGGCCGGTCGGTCCCACCTGCCCCATCAGCGTCGATCCCAGAAGCGGACCGGCCGTGGCACCGATCGCCCATATGAGCAGCATACTGCTATTGGCCGAGATCATCTCGCTGCGATCGATATAGTCAAAGGCATGCGCCACCGCGATCGGGTAGATGGTCGCCAGGCAGCCGCCGAGCAGCACGCCCACCGCCAACATGGGCACGAGGGCGGCACCGGCGAAGCTGAGGATCGACAGCACCAGGCTGGCCGTCACGGTTCCCATCAGAATGGCGAGCAGGACGGTACGCCGGTCAAAGCGATCGCTGAAACGGCCGATCGGCCATTGCAGGGCCAGGCCACCGAAAACCGGCGCGCTCATGAAGAGCGACACATCGAAGACCGAGAGACCGATCTGGTTCGCATAGATGGCGCCAAGCCCGTAGAAGCCGCCGCTCAGGAGACCGGCGCCAGCGGTTGCGGCGACGCCCAGCGGCGAGGCGCGGTAAAGCTGAGTCAGCTTCAGCGGCTTGATCTTGCCGATCTCGGGACCGGCCACCCGGGTCATCACCACCGGGATCAGCGAGAGCGAGGTCAGCAGGGCACCGAGGCAGAAGAGCTCGACGCCGGCCGTCTCCCGGGCATTGACCAGGAACTGGCCGAGGAACGAGGCGAGATAGGAAGTCACCATATAGAGCGACAGCACCTGGCCGCGGTTCTCGTTGCTGCTGCGCACATTGAGCCAGCTCTCGATGGTGGCATAGAGGGCTGCCATGCAGAAGCCCATCATGGCCCGCAACACGCCCCAGAGCGCCGGATTGAAGAACAGTGCTGTCACCATGACGGTTACGGTGATCAGGGCGGCGAAAGCGGCGAAGGCACGGATATGGCCGACCCGCTGGATCACCGTCTTGCCGTAAAGGCTGCCCAGCATGAAGCCCGCGTAATAAGCGGACATGATGAAGCCGGTGGTTTCCGAGGAGATATGTGCTTCGCCCAGACGGATCGGCAACAGGATGCCGATCAGGCCATTGCCAAGAATCAGGATTCCCGCACCGATCAGCAGCGACAGAACGGAGCTGAGTGCCTGCAGCATTAAATTCCCCCCACACGACATCGGACTGCGATTCCGGCAATTGGCCGCCGGTCACATCCTGTCAAATCCTCCCCTGGGGGCGCCGCCTTTGAAGCGACGCCTTTTACCGGAAAACCGTATCCGTTCTCAGGAAGCCGGTCGAGCCATAGTTGGGGGTCAAGTGAGCCCGATCTCAGCCGCAGCGGCCAGGAGGCCGGTTGCCGCGGGATCACGTGTCGCAGGCTCCGCAGCAGCGCGTATGGTTAGCGGGCGGTCAGTTGCCGATGCCGCCGGCCCGTGCGATAACGGCCGGCATCAGATCCAATGATGTCACGGTGATACGCTCCGATGAGCGATTTCGTTTTGCACCCCCAGCTCGCCAAGGACACGCTGCCGGTCGCTGAGTGGCAGTTGAGCCGCGTCCTGCGGATGAACGACACGACTTACCCCTGGCTGATCCTGGTGCCGCGCCGCGCCAATTGCCGGGAAATCTCGGAGCTGACCAGCACCGACCGCCATCGGCTGATCGACGAGATTGCCCGCGCCAGCGAAGCGTTGCAGCGGGAATTCCGACCGGAAAAAATCAATGTCGGCGCCCTCGGCAATATGGTGCCGCAGCTCCATGTCCATGTGATCGCCCGCTTCGTCAACGACCCTGCCTGGCCGAAACCTGTCTGGGGCGTCAAGCC
>DATMUQ010000238.1:0-2794 GCA_035563795.1 Terriglobales bacterium
GACCGGCTTGCCCGACTGAATGAGCAGGGGTTCGTCGTCATTGAGGGTCTTCAGCGTCGAGACGATGCGGTCATAGCATTCCCAGTTACGGGCCGCGCGGCCGATACCGCCATAGACCACCAGCTCGTTCGGATTTTCCGCATTTGCCGGGTCGAGATTGTTCATCAGCATGCGCAGCGGCGCCTCGGTCAGCCAGCTCTTGGCATTGAGCTCGGTGCCGCGGGGGGCGCGAATGGTACGGGCATTGTACCGGGTGCCGGTGGAAGCGGTCGTCACGGGGCGGTCTCCTCGTTAACTTGTATATACATGTATACACAATACGGCGGATGCGGATGCCTGACAAGATGCAATTTGGTTGGCCTCAACGTCCTAAAAGGTCATGGGCGGCCAGCATAGATGTCTTGCTAATTATATGATTTTAAAGAAAACACTCTATAAACATTTCAGCTTTGAGCGAAGCATCCGATGATATTCAGGGCTATAATCCATCCAGAACTCGATCTGGAGAAGATTTGTGTCCGCGCCTAAAGATGTTATCGCCGCCGTCCGTCACGCGGATCCATATCCATTCTATCGCCAGCTTCGGGAAAACAGGCCGATCTACTTCGATGAGGCGCTGGGCTTGTGGGTGGTCAGCAGCGCCGAAATGGTGACGGCGATCTTCGGCGAGCCCGGCTTCTATGTGCGACCAGCCGGGCAGCTCGTGCCCCCATCTTTGCGGGCGACTGAAATCAGCCCTGTGTATGGTTCACTGGTGCGGATGAGCGATGGCGAATATCAGCGCCTGATGAAGCATGCGGTGGTC
This sequence comes from Terriglobales bacterium, assembly GCA_035563795.1. GTDB lineage: Bacteria > Pseudomonadota > Alphaproteobacteria > Dongiales > Dongiaceae > Dongia_B. The sequence goes on from DATMUQ010000238.1 coordinate 806, forward strand.
ACGGCCTTATCCGAGGTCGATCGCTTGCAGCTGCAATCCTTGACCGAGGCCGGCATCGTCGATTTCGGCCTGCGCGAGAACGAGCTGTTTTCGCAGAGCCTGCATAACGCCATGTACCGGTTGCCGGCTTATGTGGTGGCGGCATTGCTCGGCATCGAGACAGCTGCCTTGCACCAGGTGGCGGAACTCACCGGCTACTTCCTTGGCGCCCTGGCGCCGACGGCCATTACCGCCCAGATCGAGCGCGGCAGTGCCGCGACCCGCACCTTGCTCGACATGTTCGAGGCCCAGGCCGAGCGGCCGCAAGCCCGCCAGAGCACGGTGTTCCGCCAGCTTTTGACCCAGGCGACCGCGGACGGGTTTGAGCCGGCACAGGTGACGGCCAATGCCATCGGCTTCCTGATGCAGACCTTCGATGCCACAGCAGGATTGATTGGCAATGCCTTCCTGGTGCTGCAACGCGCGGGCGCACCGGCGACGCTCCGAGACTGGCCTGCTTTCCTCGCCGAGGTGCTGCGCTATGACCCGCCGGTGCAGAACACCCGGCGCTATGCGACGCATTATCTTGAACTCGGCGGCCAGGCGATCCTGGCGGAAGATACCGTGCTGCTGGTGATGGCGGCGGCCAATCGTGATCCGGCCCTCAATCCCGAACCGGATGTCTTCCGGCCGGGCCGCGCCAAGCGCGAGACCCTCACATTCGGCCACGGCGCTCATCTCTGCCCCGGCAATCTGCTGGCGATCACCATTGCCGCCAACGCGCTCACCGTTCTCTGGACGAGGTGGCGTGACACCGAGGCGGCACGCCAGTTTGCCGAAGCTCCTGCCTATCGTGCCTTGCCCAATGCCCGCATCCCGGAGGTTGCCCAATGATTGCCGTCATTTTCGAAGTCTCGCCCGCCGCAGGCGAGCAGAACCATTATCTCGATCTTGCCGCCGCCTTGTGGTCCGATCTCGAAAAGATGGACGGCTTCATCTCCGTGGAGCGCTTCCAGAGCTTGACCACGCCCGGCAAATTGCTGTCGCTTTCCTTCTGGCGCGACGAGGAAGCGGTGGCCGCCTGGCGCAACCACGCCAGCCATCGTGCCACCCAAGCGCAGGGGCGCGGCGGCGTGTTCAGCGACTATCGCCTGCGGATTGCCTCGGTCATCCGCGATTACGGGCTCAAGGAGCGCGATGAGGCACCGGCCGACAGTCGCGCCGCACATGGCTGAGGCATAGAGGGGCGCTCGATTTCCTGTTGTTGATCGGGTTTTGCGCAACCGGCTTGCCGGCAGCTCCACCTGCATGGCGAGCGGTCGCGTTATGCGTTTTGGCCGCTGGTGCGGTATTCGGCTTCCCCCTACCGTCGGGAAAACAGCAGTGGGGGAAGCGGTGCGGATCAAGGGGGAGACAGGGAGCGAGACGGGTGGTTATTTCCGCGGCATCCTGTTCTGCTGCCTCGCCACCGTCTGCTGGAGCTTGAGCGGCGCCTTCGTCCGTTCCATACCGGCGATCGATCCCTGGACCATCAACGCCTATCGCGGCCTCTCGACCGGCTTTTGCCTGCTGTTCTATCTGCTGCTGCGCTACCGCCGCGATACCCTCAAGCATATTTTCCCGCGCGAGCCGATGGGCTTCGTCGTGGCGGCTGGCTTTTTCGCCGCGGGATCGACCCTTTATATCCTGGCGCTCAGCATGGCGAGCGTTGCCAGTGTTTCCGTGCTGGGGGCGACCAGTCCGATCTTTGCCGCCTTGTTGGCCTGGCTGATGTTGCGTGAGCGCACCTCACCCTTGGTGCTCTGTGCCACGGTCATGGTGATGGTCGGCGTCTACCTGATTGCCAGCGCCGAAGAGCAGGTGATGCAAAATGGCCTGCTGGGAACTTTTGTCGGTGTCATGGTCGGCTTCACTTTTGCCGGCCAGACTGTCTCGCTGCGCCGCTATCGCCATATGGAGATGACTCCAGCCATCATGTATGGCGGCTTCCTGGTGACGCTTTCCGTGCTG
>DATMUQ010000239.1:0-6868 GCA_035563795.1 Terriglobales bacterium
GACGAGGTACATATGCTCCATGGCGAGGACCGGCAGTTCGATCCCGACCATGCGGCCGACCTCGCGGGCCCAGAGACCGCCGCAATTGACTACATGCTCGGCGTGAATGTTGCCGTTCTCGGTGATCACATCCCAGGTGCCGTCGGTGCGCGGCTGCAGATCGGTGACGCGGCAGCTCTGGTAGATTTCGGCGCCGGCGATGCGGGCCGATTTGGCATAGGCATTGGTGGTGCCGTTGGGATCGAGATTGCCGTCGGCCGCATCCAGCATGGCGCCGACGAAATACTGCTCTTCCAGCAACGGATGCAGCTTCTTCGCTTCCGCCATGGTCAGCATCTCGGTTTCGAGGCCGAGATAACGGGCGCGGGCATGGGCCATCTTCAGCCATTCCAGACGCGCCGGCGTTTCGGCGAGGATCAGGCCGCCTGAGCGATGCAGGCCGCAGCTTTCGCCGGAGATCTTCTCGAGCTCGTTATAGAGGCCGATCGTATAGCCCTGCAGCTTGGCGACATTGGGATCGCCGTTGAGAGTGTGGAAGCCGCCGGCCGCATGCCAGGTCGAGCCCGAGGTCAGACGATCGCGCTCGACCAGGACGACGTCCTTCCAGCCGGCCTTGGTGAGGTGATAGAGCACCGAACAACCGACGACACCGCCGCCGATCACGACAACACGGGCATGGGACTTCATGCAACGATCCTTGAAGCTGATTGGGAAATTGGTTGGAAAACGACGGGCCTTGAAGAGGCATCGGGATCACATACGGACGACGATGCGAGATGCAGATGACCTCTCTCGCCTCGCGCTTGCCGCATGATCATCCCCTCGGCCATTTGCGGCCGCCTCTGAAGCTGTTTAGCCGAGCGCGATCCGCAGATGACCACGCTGTTCCAGGTGTCAGAAACTAAGACCCTTCGAGACGTGGTTCCAATCGTTTTTTGCACTGGGCGCGTACGGTGTTCTCATCTCTCCTTGCGATAAACTCATGGAGGCTTCGATCCGCCTGCGGCCGATGGAAAAAGCGGGATCGGAGCGCCCGCGCATGGCGGTCGCGAGCCGGGTCAGTTATGGTCGCGGGATTCAATATAAGACTAAAATCCCACAAATCCATGAGCTGCTGACGACCGGCAGCCCGGAGCGCCAAGCCTTGGCGCGGGTTATCGCGTCTCCCCGAACGGGATCGCCGGATATTTGGCGATCAGCCGGCGATAGAGATGCCAGGTCGCATGGCCGAGCACCGGCAGGACCACGACCAGGCCGATGAAAAGCGGCAGCGAGCCGAGCACCAGGCCGGCGACCACGATCAATCCCCAGGCCGCCATCGGCTTCGGATTGGCGGCAACCACGCGGAATGAGGTCGTCACCGCGGTCGCGAGGCCGACATCCCGGTCGAGCAGCAAGGGGAAGGAAGCGACCCCGATCACCATCGCCAAAAGCGCGAAGCAGAAGCCGGCACCGCAGCCGAGCACGATCAGCCACCAGCCGGCAGGGGTCAGGAAGACTTCCTGGATGAACAGCGAGACCGATTCCTGCGGCTGCGGCACATGGACCGCCTGGTAGATGCCCCAGGCCACCGCCAGCCACAGCAGGAACATCGCGATCAACCCCAGCCCCAGGAGCAGGATCGCGCCGAAATTCGGCGCCTGCAGCACGCCGAAGGCATCGGTCCAGCGCGCCTCGAAATCCAAATGCCGATGCCGGGCAAGCTCGCGCCGGCGGCTCATTTCATAGAGCCCCACGGCGGCGAAAGGCCCGATCAAGGCGAAGCCGGAGGCCAGCGGAAAGAGCAGCGGGATCAATTCATAGTGGAAGGCGACCCGGGCGAAGATCAACCCGGCCATCGGATAGACGATGCAGAGGAAGATCACATCGGTGCGATAGGCGCCGAAATCCTCCAACCCCTTGCGCAACACCTCCCGGAGATCGGCAACCTCGATCCGACGCACCGTCAATGACCGCGACGTCAGGTGTTCCGCCGTATGCTGGATGGAATGGCCGGCATGTTCCACGGTCTCGGCTCCATGTCGCAACTGGTCCCAACCCCATTCGATCGGATTGCGGATGGTTGGCCCGCCAGTTGCCCCCGCCATCGGCTGATCGAGCATGCTGATGAATTGCGGCGGCGGCGTCACCAGCGCATGGCCGGCGGCTCTCTCTTCCGGCTCGTTCTCTGGTGCCCAATCGATGCTTGCCTGATTCTGCGGCACGAAGTCCCGGCTAGCGCCCGGCACGCTGTAGTCATAGGCCCAGCGATAGACGACCGGCAGCTCCTTGCCCCAATTGCCGTGAGTCGGCGGGGTCTGCGGTGTCTGCCATTCGAGCGAAGCCGCACCCCAGGGATTGCCGCCCGCCGCCCGCCCATGCCGCAGGCTCCAGATCACATTGAAGATGAAGACCATCTGAGCAAAGCCGACGATCAGCGCGGCAACGGTCATGAAGATGTTCAGCGTCTCCGCCGAATGCGGCACAAAGGCCGTCTCGCCCATGGCGTAATAGCGGCGCGGCACACCGAGCAACCCCAGATAATGCATCGGGAAGAAGATGGCATAGGCGCCGAGGAAGGTGACCCAGAAGTGGAACCGCCCCAGCATGTCATCGAGCATGCGGCCGGTGATCTTCGGATACCAGTGATAGATGGCGCCGAAAATCACCAGGATGGGCGCCACCCCCATCACCATATGGAAATGCGCCACCACGAACATGGTATCGGAGAGTGGCACATCGACCACGACATTGCCGAGGAACAAGCCGGTCAGGCCGCCATTGACGAAAGTGACCAGGAAGCCCAGGGCAAAGAGCATCGGCACGGTGAGATGGATATCGCCCTGCCACAATGTCAGCACCCAGTTATAGACCTTGATGGCGGTCGGGATGGCGATGATCAGCGTGGTGAAGGCAAAGAAGAAGCCGAAATACGGGTTCATCCCGCTGACATACATGTGATGCGCCCAGACGATGAAGCTGAGCGCACCGATGCCAACGATCGCCCAGACCATCATGCGATAGCCGAAGATGTTCTTCCGGGCATGGGTGCTGATGAGATCGGAGACGATGCCGAAAGCCGGTAAGGCGACGATATAGACTTCCGGGTGACCGAAGAACCAGAAGAGATGCTGGAACAAGATCGGGCTGCCGCCGCCATATTTCAGGTGCTCGCCCATCTCGACCAGCGAGGGCATGAAGAAGCTGGTCCCCAGCAGCCGGTCGAGCAGCATCATCACCGCCGCCACGAAGAGAGCGGGAAAGGCCAGCAAGGCCATCACGGTTGCCGTGAAGATGCCCCAGACCGTCAAGGGCATGCGCATCAGGGTCATGCCGCGGGTGCGCCCCTGCAGCACGGTGACGACATAGTTCAAGCCGCCCATGGTGAAGCCGGCGATAAAGAAGATCAGGGATACCAGCATCAGGATGATGCCCCAATCGCGGCCCGGCGTGCCGGACAGCACCGCCTGCGGCGGATAGAGCGTCCAGCCGGCGCCGGTGGGACCGCCCGGCGCGAAAAAGCTGCTAACCAGGATCAACACCGCCAGCAGGTAGATCCAGTAGCTCAGCATGTTGAGATAGGGAAAGACCATGTCGCGGGCGCCCAGCATCAGCGGGATGAGATAATTGCCGAAGCCGCCGAGGAAAATGGCCGTGATCAGATAGATCACCATGATCATCCCATGCATGGTGATGAATTGATAATAGTGATCGGCATCGATGAAGGCGACGCTGCCGGGAAAAGCGAGCTGCAGACGCATCAACCAGGAAAGGACCAGGGCCACCAGGCCGATCGCCAGCGCCGTACTGGCATATTGCAGGGCGATGATCTTGGCATCCTGCGAGAAGACGTATTTCGTGACCCAGCTGTGGGGATGATAGAGCTCGACATCCCTCACCTCAGCCGGCGGCACAGTGGGAATGATGCCGGTCGGAACGGGGCCACGAGTCAGGTCGACCATCGTATCGTCCTCCTCACCGCCGCGTTGAGCGGCTGACAATCAGCGCCATGCCATCATCCGGCGTCGCACGCTGCGCTCAGTTGCCGGCATGCATGGTGGTTTGCGCGGTCAATTCCGCGAAGGTCTTCTGGGTGCTGAGCCAAGCCTGGTAATTGGCCTCCGGCTCGACCACGACGGAGCCGCGCATATAAGGATGCCCGGTGCCGCAATATTCGAAACAGAGAATCTCCAGCGTCCCGGTCTTGGTGGGCGTGAACCAGTAATAGGTCACCATGCCCGGAATCATGTCCATCTTGGCGCGAAATTGCGGCACGAAGAAATCGTGCAAGACATCGATCGAGCGGAGCAGCACCTTGACCGGCTTGTCGAGCGGCAGATGCAAATCGCCACCTGAGATCACCACATCATCCTTGCCATAGGGATCGTCGGGATTGATGCCGAGCGGATTGTCGGCGGTGATGAATTTGGCATCGGCCGAACCGAGGCGGTGGTCCTTACCGGGCAGGCGATAGCTCCATTGCCATTGCTGGCCGACGACCTCGACCTCTGCTGCATCCTTCGGCACGGTGATGAACTGATTCCACACCACCAAGCCCGGTGTCAGCATGGCGGCCACGCCGATCGCCGTGCCCAGGGTCAGCCAGGATTCCAGTTTCTTGTTTTCCGGTTCATAGGCGGCGCGATGGCCCGGTCGGTGGCGGAAGCGCAACACGCAATAGGCCATGAACAGCACCACCGCAGTGAAGACGAAGCCGGTGATCCAGAAGGTGATGTTGATGGTGTTGTCGATATAGTGCCAGTTGGAGGCGATCGGCGTCAGCCACCAGGGCGTGAAGAAGTGGAACAGCACAGACAAGACTGTGATCAAGGCGAGGATGAGCGCTGTCTTCATGCTTTTCGTCCCTGATGCTTGCCTTCTCGGCACGTGACGCGTCGCAATGATTCGTCCGGCAATTCAGCCGGCTGGCGATCAGACAGAAGGGCACGCGGCGATTTCCTGCCGTTGGGACAACAGGTCCCTTCCCGCATATTGGCAACACGGGGGAACCTTGCGGCGACGGCATCGTCGGCGCTCGTCAATCTTTATCGCAGAACCCGCTCTCTCGCTCGTTCCAGTAACGGCGATATCGGGGACCAAGGCATGTGCGGGGTGCCGGTCCCCTCTCCAACCGTTCCTCGCGTCGAGTTACGGCTTCTGACTTTATTCTGATCCCCGCCTTGTCGGATTGTCAATAAACCTCCCTGTATCGAGAGACCGCTCTATCGAGAAGATGGCATCTTGCAACGCACACAAGCTGGACGAAGACGCGCGCGGCTGACAGGGATATACTGTCCCACCATAAGGGTCGTGCAGGCGCCGACCGCGTACCGGGTGTTGACGCTTAGGGAACTGGGCCGTGATCACCACGCTACTGTTCGTCACTGTCGTTCTAGCGATCATCGGTTGGTGGCTGTCGCGTCAAAGACTGACCGCCAAACCGTGGCTCGAGGCTGGCCCGATCGAAGCCTTTCCCTGGACCGAGGCATCGCCGCTGCCCCCGGCAAAGCTCGGCCTGCGCATCTTCATGACGGTGGTCGGCTGCCTCTTCGCCTTGCTGATCAGCGCCTATGTGATGCGGGCGAGTTCCGGCGACTGGCAAGCACTGCCGGTCTCCGACCTGCTCTGGTTCAATACTGCGGTGCTGATCGCCAGCAGCCTCGCCTTGCACGGCGCCCATGTCGCAACCAGCCGGAACCAGCTGGACGCCCTCAAGATCGCGATGTCGCTGGGTGGCGCCTTTGCCCTGATCTTTCTGCTCGGCCAGTTCCTGCTCTGGCGGCAACTGACGACGGCTGGCTATTTCCTCGCCCGCAATCCCGCCAATGCCTTTTTCTATCTGCTGATTACCCTGCACGGCCTGCATCTCTGCGGCGGCCTGGGCGCTCTGGGCAAGGTCGGACGGAAAGTTTGGCGCGCACGGGAGGCGGGACAGCTCCGCCTGAGTGTCGAGCTCTGTGCCACCTACTGGCATTTTCTGCTGCTGCTCTGGCTGGTGCTGCTGGCACTGCTCACGCACAGCATCGAGCAAGTCGTCGCCATCTGCGGCAAGTTCTTTGTGTGATGGGTATATGAGGTAGACCGCACCTGAAGATTGCGCGCTTCATTCTATGGAGGAAGGCACATGGCTGAGCCAACATTGATGCATCCGGGGCCATCAACCTTCAGACCCGCGGGCTGGCGCGGTGTGACCGCCGACTGGTCGTCGGATCAGCGCGCCTTCAAGAACGTCTCCTGGCTCAAGGCGATGATGTGGATCTTCCTCTTGAGCGACACCTTCATCTTCAGCTGCTTCCTGCTGTCCTATATGACGGTGCGGATGTCGACCACCACACCCTGGCCGATACCCGCGAAGGTATTCGCCCTGGAAATCGGTGGCACGGAAGTTCCGCTGATCCTGATCGCCATCATGACCTTCATCCTGATCAGCAGCAGCGGCACCATGGCCATGGCAGTCAATTTCGGCTATCGCAAGGACCGCAAGAAGACCGCGGCGCTGATGCTGGCGACGGCCGCCTTCGGCGCCAGTTTCGTCGGCATGCAGGCCTTCGAATGGACGAAGCTCATCCGTGAAGGCGTTCGCCCCTGGGGCAATCCCTGGGGCGCCGAACAGTTCGGTTCAGCCTTCTTCATGATCACCGGTTTTCACGGCACCCATGTCACCATCGGCGTCATCTTCCTGCTGCTGATGACCCGCAAGGTGCTGCGCGGTGATTTTGACCAGGAGCGGCGCGGCTTTTTCACCAGCCGGCGAGGGAATTATGAGATCGTCGAGATACTTGGCCTCTATTGGCACTTCGTCGACCTGGTCTGGGTCTTCATCTTCGCACTTTTCTATCTGTGGTGAGGCGATCATGGCGCATATGACAGCAGATACAGCGGCACCGGC
>DATMUQ010000240.1:0-3979 GCA_035563795.1 Terriglobales bacterium
CATCCGCCGGCATGCTGCTCACGATGACCGCGTGTTCCAATGACATGACGCGGGGCAACGTGCCGCCCTCGGTCAAAATGGAAGAAAGCCCTCGATATGCCCGGACCATGCGGTATGTGCGTACAGATGTCGATTACCGAAAATATAGCAGCTTCATCATCGATCCCGCGGATGTCTATACCGGCGCGGATGCCGAATTCGGCAGCGCGTCGCAGCAGGACAAACTCGATATGGCGGATTATACCTATGCCGAGTTCCGCGACATCATCGGCGCAAAATATCCCCTGGTCACAGCGCCGGCGCCGAATGTCGCCCGGATCCATATGACCGTGGTCGGCATGGAGGCGACACAGCCGCTGCTCTCCACGGTCACGCATCTGGCACCGGCCGGCCTGGCCCTTAACACCCTCAAGGGCGTCAGCGGCGGCAAGGGATCTTTCATGGGTTCGGTGACGCTGGAGATCGATGTCTTTGATTCCGTCAGCAACGAGCTCATCGCCTCGGTCGTGACCAATCAGCAGGCAAATGCTCTCGATATTACCTCGGTTCCCACCAAATATGGTGCTGCCCGGACGGGTGTTCAGGAGGGTGCTGAAAAGCTGCTAAAATCCATAGACGAGATCCAGGCAGGAAAGGGCATCCCGCAGGCCGATTAGCGGATGGCGGTCTCAGGCGTGCCCGTGACGGCACGCCGCGGAGCTGGGTGGCGGGCTGGGTAAACTTGATGAAGATCAAGCCGGCCGCGCCGGCATTGCTTAGATTAATCGAACGGAGCAAGGGCCCATTTGCGAAGGAGATTGAGATGAGCGCAGGAAAACTGTTGACGCCGAAAGAGTTAATGCAGGTCACCGAGCAGGCCGAAATGGCCAAGGCGAAAGAGCTGACCGAGCGCCTGAAGAAACAGGAAGACGAACAGAAGGATCTCAAGCACCTCTTCATGGAACGGGAAGTTCACCCCCAGGCCATGGAACGGGTGAATGCCGCTGTCCGCCATGCCGCGGAACAGGGCATTTCGGAGATCCAGGCCCTGACCTTCCCGGCCAGTTACTGCAACGACAAGGGGCGGCGCATCAACAATCTCGAAGCTGACTGGGCTGACTCGCTCGAGGGTTTCGCCAAACGCGCCTATGAATATTACGTCAAGGAATTGCAGCCGCTCGGTTACAAGATCCGCGCCCAGGTGCTGGATTATCCCCATGGCATGCCGGGCGAAGTCGGCCTCTTCCTGAGCTGGTAATATGGATCGGGGCGTCACCTGTGGCGGCCGATTGAGAGGATGAGGAGGGGCAGATGAAAGCCAGCAAGAAGAATGGCGCCGGCGGCGATGGCGGCACGGGATTGCCGGATACCGAAGGCAAGCTGAAGCTGAAAGATTATGAGCACGAGCTGGCCAAGCTGCATGCCGAACTGGTGAAGCTGCAGATCTGGGCAGTCGAGGAACGCAAGAAAGTCTGCATCCTGTTCGAGGGCCGTGACGGTGCCGGCAAAGGCGGCGTCATCAAGGCCATCACCGAGCGGGTCTCGCCGCGCGTCTTCCGGGTTGTCGCCTTGCCCGCGCCGACCGAGCGCGAGAAGTCGCAGATGTATGTGCAACGCTATATTTCGCACCTGCCGGCGGCCGGCGAAGTCGTCATCTTCGATCGTAGCTGGTACAACCGCGCCGGCGTCGAACGGGTGATGGGCTTCTGTACCGAGGAGCAAGCCCAGCACTTTCTGCAAATGGTTCCGGCGGTAGAGCGGGCAATCATCGATTCCGGTGTCATTCTCCTCAAATACTGGCTCGAAGTCAGCGAAGAGGAGCAGACCCGGCGCCTGCAGGAGCGCATCAATGACGGCCGCAAGATCTGGAAGCTGTCGCCGATGGATCTCAAATCATATAGCCGCTGGTACGATTATTCGCGCGCCCGTGACGAGATGTTCGCGAGCACCGACAGTTCATGGGCACCCTGGTATGTCGTGCATTCGAATGACAAACGGCGCGCCCGCCTGAATGTCATTACGCATATGCTGAAACACATTCCCTATGAGGAATTGCCGCGCGAGAAGATCAAATTACCCAAACGGCAGAAGCCGCATGGTTATAAGGACCCCGACTATCCCTATAAAGTCATCACCGAACAGACTTGGCCGTCGGGTCGTTGAGGGAACCAGCGCTTCCGGTCTGTAGTGCCGGCATATCGGCGTGAGCATATGGCCATGCTATGTGACGGAATTTTGAACCTCGTCACGAATTGCGCAAATATTTTCCCTGCTCCGTGATTGCCTGTGATCCGGTGTCATGCGATTGTTTGCTGGCGAAGGCGACCGGTGGCCTGGCATCAGATCGCGAGTGGCATGGGACATTGATTTGCATCAATGCAATGATCCTGTTGCATCCTTAGTTTGCGAAAAAATCGGCTGACCCGAAAGGGAAAGCATCAAGAAAATCTGGCGTGTGCGGGGCAGCGGATCCATCGGTTGAGGGAGGGCCTCACATGTCGGCATCGAACGGCACCAATCCGGTACAGGATTATCTCATCGACGCCTGGCAGCGCTGGGTCCTCAGCCTGGATACGCTGCGCGAGCGCGGCAATACCTATTTCGACCATTCCTCGCGCCAGGCACCGAATGTGCTGCAGTTCCAGGTGGAGCTCGTCTCCGATGGCCGCAAGTTGCCGCGGCCGGTCAATTACTGTCTGGTGCGCATTGTTCCGCCCGAAGGCACAGTGCTGGATCCGACCAAGCCGCCGGTCGTCGTTGTCGATCCGCGTGCCGGGCATGGGCCCGGCATTGGCGGCATGAAGCATGACAGCGAGATCGGCGTCGCTTTGGCCGCTGGGCATCCCTGCTATTTCATCGGCTTCCTGCCGGCTCCCATGCCGGACCAGACCATCGAGGATGTCTGTGTCGCCGAGGCGGCTTTCATCGCCGAAGTGGCAGAGCGCCATCCCCAGGCGGAAGGCAAGCCGATGGTGATCGCCAATTGCCAGGCCGGCTGGCAGATCATGATGATGGCAGCCCTCAATCCGACCCTCTGCGGGCCGATCCTGTTGGCCGGCTCACCGCTTTCTTATTGGCAGGGACATCGCGGCGAGAATCCCATGCGTTATCTGGGCGGCTCGCTGGGTGGTACCTGGATGACGGCGCTGGCCGGCGATCTTGGTGCCGGCATCTTCGATGGCGCCAATCTGGTGCAGAATTTCGAATCGCTCAACCCGGCCAATACCTATTGGGAGAAATTCTACAACGTCTATTCCAAGGTCGATACGGAGACCAAGCGCTTCCTCGATTTCGAGACCTGGTGGGGCAGCCCGGTGCTCCTGAATGCCGGCGAGATGCAGTGGATCGCCGACAATCTTTTCGTCGGCAACAAGCTCACGGCTGGTACCATCCGCACCACGGATGGCACGCGGATCGACCTGCGCAACATCCGCTCGCCGATCGTCGTCTTCTGTTCCTGGGGCGATAACATCACGCCGCCACCCCAGGCGCTCGGCTGGATCACTGACCTTTATGAAAGCGAGCGGGACATCGTCCTCTCGGGACAGACCATTGTCTATGCCTTGCATGCCAGCATCGGCCATCTAGGCATCTTCGTCTCCGGCAAGGTGGCGACCAAGGAGCATGAGGAATTCGTCAGCTGCATGGACATGATCGATCTGATGCCGCCGGGCCTCTATGAAGCGGTCATCACCGAGGTCGAGCCAGGGACCGAGCATGCGGACCTGATCCAGGGCCGCTATCTGTTCCGCCTGGAAGCGCGCGGGCTCGATGACATCCGGCAGATCTGCGGCGCCGATAACGACGACCGCAAGTTTGCCACCGTTGCCCGGGTCTCGGAGATCAATCGCAGCCTCTACGATACCTTCGTGGCGCCGGCCGTGCGCAGCGTCGTCACCAAGGGCACCGCGGAAGCGATGCGCCAGATCCATCCGAACCGCATGCGGTTTGCCATGTTCTCCGACCGCAATCCGATGATGCGGCAGGTCCAGGGGCTGGG
>DATMUQ010000241.1:0-2906 GCA_035563795.1 Terriglobales bacterium
CCAAGGCTTTGCCGTCCTGAGGGACGAAAGCATCGAGATAGATCACCGCACGGATCTTGTCGGGGATACGCGCAAGCACGCCCGTCGTCACCATACCGCCGTAGCTCCAGCCAACCAGCGTGATATCCGTCAACCCTTCCATCTCGATATGGTTGAGAACATCTGTAATATGGGTCTCGAGATCAGCGTCGCGGCCAACATGCCGGCGTTCGCCCAGTCCCGACAAGGTCGGGGCGCTCGCCGTATGACCCCTCACCCGTAGGCCGGCAATGACGTCACGCCAGACCCAGCCACCATGCCAGCCACCGTGGATCAACACATAGCTCCGCTGGGCGTGATGCTTCATCGGGTTCACCTTTTCTGCAGAAGAGTGACTGTTGCTTTGCGCGTCACGGACAGAGGGCGCCGGTAAGTCATGTGAACCGCCGGTTACGCCATCATGTCGAAAATCGGGAAATGAACTACGATTGTAACCTGCTGCGACAACGCGGCGCCATCGGCTGCGCTGTCATCGAGACGGGGTTGACAGGCCGGGGGGGGCTCCCCCCAGAATGTCGCGCCCGCAACTGGCGGGTGCCACGATGGAGATGCAAATCGAAAAACTGACCGCGCTGCTGCCGCTCTGGCTGCTCCTGCTGATCGCCCTCGCTACCTTGGAGCTGATCGGCGATACCTTTGCCAAGCAATTCGCCGTCACCGGCGAGATCCGCAATTCCTGGCTTGCCATCCTCTTCGTCGTCGCCGGCAATTTCTGTTGGCAGCATATGCTGCGCCAGGGCGTGCCGCTCGGCATTGGCGGCGTTCTCTTCGGCGTCACCGTGGCGCTTGGCATGCTGGTGATCGGCGCCGTCTTCTATGGCGAGAGCCTGACCCTGACCAAGCTGATCGGCGCCGGTTTTGGTCTGGTCGCGCTGGTGCTGCTGGCTCTGTGATAGAGCCTAGCCGTGCCGATCTTCGTTTCTGGGTGCATCTAGACCGTCAGATAGTGCTTTTTCGACGGCTGTCTTCCAGCGATCCCAGGCGGCAGGATCGCCCGGCATATTGTCCGCCCACGCGTCCCAGCTGAACTCGCCAAGAGTGGTGCCGATCTCGTCGGACTTGGTCCTGCTATAGACCTCCTCCCACAGATAGAACATGGCGCAATAAGCCTGCTGCAGCGTCAATTGCGTCATCTACCACCCTCGCAACGAGACTTTATCTTCGCGCGGCAGCCAATCGAGCGGTGCTATTACGGCAGATGCACCATCTTGCCAATCGGCTGGCCGCCGAGGATATGGACGTGGTAATGCGGCACTTCCTGGTGGCTGTCGGGGCCGCTATTGGAAATGACGCGGTAGCCGCTCTCGACGACGCCGAGCTGCTTCGCCACCTTGGCGACGGCGCGCATGAAGGCGCCGATCTCGGCATCGCTGGCCTTTTCGGCGAAGTCCTGCGAGGAGATATAGGCGCCCTTCGGGATCACCAGCGCATGCACCTTGGCCTGCGGCCGGATGTCGTTGAAGGCGAGGACATGATCGTCCTCATAGATCTTCGAGCAGGGAATCTCGCCGCGCAGGATCTTGGCGAAGATGTTGTTGCTGTCATAGGCCATGAGGCGCTCCCTTGCTGATGGGGTGCTGGGATGAATAGGTGCCGACGTCAGTCGCGATTATTTGCTGCGCGCGGCCTTTTCGGCAATGCCGGAAACGCCGTCGCGGGCAAGAAGTTTCGTCCACACCTCTTCCGGCTTGATGCCGCAATCGGCCCAGAGCACCAGCAGGTGATAGAGGAGATCGGCGCTCTCGCCGAGCAGCAGTTCCTTGTCGCCGCGCATCGCCTCGATCACCGTCTCGACGGCTTCCTCGCCGACCTTCTGGGCGATCTTGGCACGGCCCTTGTGGAACAATTTCGCGGTATGCGAGGTGGTCGGATCTGCACCGCGCCGACTCTCGATGACCCCGTAAAGCCGATCGAGGCAGGCGCCGCTCAGGTCGCTTGTCTTCTCGATCGTCTTGCTGTTCTTGTCGCCGCTCATGCGCGCACCTATCCCTCTATTGCCGCACGGGCAGATTGGCTGCGGCCAGCGCCGCCTTCGCTTCGGCGATGCTATGCTGGCCGAAATGGAAGATCGACGCGGCCAGCACCGCCGTTGCATGGCCGTCGCGAATGCCCTCGACCAGATGCTGCAGAGTACCGACACCGCCCGAGGCAATCACCGGCACGGTCACCGCATCGGCGATCGCCCGGGTGAGGGCGAGATTGTAGCCGCTGCGGGTGCCGTCGCGGTCCATCGAGGTCACCAGCAATTCACCGGCGCCGTTGGCCGCCATCTGCTTGGCGAAAGCCACCGCATCGATGCCGGTCGGATTGCGCCCGCCATGGGTGAAGATCTCGAATTTGCCGGGTGCGGTTTCCTTGGCATCGATCGAGACGACGATGCACTGATCGCCGAATTTCTCCGCCGCCTCGCGCACGAAATCCGGATTGTTCACCGCCGCCGTGTTGATCGAGACCTTGTCGGCCCCGGCCAGCAGCAGCTTCCTGATATCCTCGGTCTTGCGCACCCCACCGCCGACGGTGAGCGGCATGAAGCAGGCCTCGGCGGTCTTGGCGACCACGTCATAGAGCGTGTCGCGGTTGTCACTGGAAGCGGTGATGTCGAGGAAAGTCAGTTCATCGGCGCCGGCGGCATCATAGAGCTTCGCCTGCTCGACGGGATCGCCGGCATCGACGAGATTGACGAAGTTGACGCCCTTCACCACGCGCCCGTCCTTCACGTCCAGACAGGGAATGACCCGCATCTTCAGCATGACAGGGCTCCGTTGGAAAGATCGAGCGAAGAGATACCCCCTCCCTGACCCTCCCCCATCTTGGGGGAGGGGAAGAAGACGGATCGCGTTACATTCCCTCCCCCGTTTCGGGGGAGG
>DATMUQ010000242.1:0-8833 GCA_035563795.1 Terriglobales bacterium
CGGTTTCAAGGAACTCGCCACCGCTGCGACCCTGACGCTTTATCCCGAGCCGGTCTTGCAATTCGCTGATGGTGACTTTCCCACCGACAGCGGCAAGATCGAGCTCGCCAGTGCTGCCGCCGAAGCGGATGGGCATCCACGCGTGCCGCAGCCCAGCATCGATGCACGGCCGCCAGCGGGCTGGTACCGCCTGCTCTCGCCGGCCTCGCCCTGGTTGATGAACAGCAGTTATTTCCAGGACGGCAAGATCCAGGCGAAGATCGGTCCGGAAGATCTCGTCATCCATCCCCAGGATGCGACGCGGCTTGGCATCGATGCCGGCCATGAAATCACCGTGACGAGTACGGCCGACAGCCTCACCATGCGAGCGGTGATTGATGATCGGATCCCCACCGGCATCGTACTTGCCGCCAAGAGCCGCTGGCCGAAATTGTCGCCGGAACATCGCAATGTTAACGCGCTCAATCCGGGCTTGCGCGCGGATATGGCGGACAGCACCGCCGTCCATAGCGTCCTGGTGCAGATCGTCCCGCAACGGGCGGCATAGCGCGCGACCAGGCATCCGGCTGCCCTGCATTTGCCGCATGGTGGCCCCGAGGTGAAACCGGCGGTTCCCGGCTTGGTCTGTGCACCCTCTCCCGGCTAGAGTTGAGGCAATATGGGAGGGTGAACCAATTATGCATGCCAAAACATTCTTTTCGACCAGCTATACCGAGGCCCGCGGCAAGTTCCAGGATGCGGTGACAGCCAAAGGCGGCAAGGTCACCGCCCATGTCAATCCGACGCGCGGCCCGAAAGGCGAAGAGCTGTCGACCGATACCGCCTGGTTCGGCCCGGAGAAAGCCAGCCGGTTGCTGATCGGCATGTCGGGCACCCATGGCGGCGAAGGCTATTGCGGTTCCGCCATCCAGAATGCCTGGCTCACGCAGGGTCATTTCGACAAGCTGCCGACCGATACCGCGGTGCTGCTGATCCATGCGATCAATCCCTCGGGCTTTGCCTGGACCCGCCGCGTCAACGAGGACAATATCGACCTCAACCGCAATTTCATCGACCACACCAAGCCGAAGACCGAGAATCTCGGCTATCGCGAATTGCGCGACGCGATCAGCCCGACGCAATGGTCGGAAGAGAGCGAGAGCCGCAACAAGGCGCGCTTTGCCGAATACGCTGCCGAGCATGGACCAGCCGCCCTGCAGGCCGCCATCACCTCAGGCCAGTATTGGGATGACGAAGGTGTCTTCTACGGCGGCACCCGCGCCAACTGGTCAAACCGCACCCTGCATGACATCCTGGCGCCGCATGCCAAGACGGTGCGCCGCGCCGCTTTCATCGATCTCCATACCGGCCTCGGCCCCTATGGCTTCGGCGAAATCATGAGCAATCATTTCCATGGCGCTGCCGGCGATCGCCTGATCCGCGACTGGTGGGGCGACAAGGCGACCTATTTCGACGATGGTTCGACCTCCTCGGCCGTCACCACCGGCGATACCCAGCTCGGCGTCGACCGGGCCTTGCCACAGAGCGAGACGGCGGGCATCACGTTGGAATACGGCACCGTGCCGCTGGACCAGATGATCGACAGCGTGCGGGCCGATAACTGGCTGCATCTCCATGGCAATCTGGAGAATGCGCAGGGCCGCGAGATCAAGAGCGAGCTTCGCGCCTGCTTCTACCCCGAGCATGACGACTGGAAACAGATGGTGATCGACCGCGCCGTCTATACGCTGGACGGCATGATGAAGGGACTGACGCAGTCCTGATGACTCTCGCCTGATGAATGTGGTCAGTGCCGGGTGAGTTCACCCGGCACCGGACCGCCCAAGGCCCAATCCAGCAATTCAACCGTATGGACGATCGGCACGCCGATTGCCGGCGCCAATTGCTGCAGGCAGCCGATATTGCCGGACGCGACAACCTGCGGCGTGACCTTGGCGATATTGGCGGCCTTGCGGTCGCGCAGGCTCATCGAGAGCTCCGGCTGCAGCATGTTATAGGTGCCGGCCGAGCCGCAGCAGATATGGCCTTCCGGGATATCGACCACTTCGAAGCCGACCTGGCGCAGCAGCTTCGCCGGCAGGTCCTTCAGCTTCTGTCCATGTTGCAAGGAGCAGGCCGCGTGATAGGCGACCTTCAGCTTTTGCGGCGCCGTCGCGGCGATCTGCAGCCGGTCGAGATACTGGCTGATATCGCAGGCGAGTGACGAGATCAGTTCCGCCCGCTCGCGCCACACGAGGTCGCCGCGGAACATGAAGCCGTAATCCTTGACCGTCGTGCCGCAGCCGGAAGCGGTGATGATGATCGCATCGAGGCCATGGGCGCTGTATTCGTGGTGCCAAGCGGCGATATTACCCCGTGCCGCCTCATGTGCCGCCGTCTCCAGGCCCATATGATGGGTAAGCGAACCGCAGCAGCCGGCCTCCGGTGCCACCACGACCTCGATCCCCAGCCGATTGAGCAGCCGGATGGTGGCGGCGTTGATCGCCGGGCGCAGCACCTGCTGCGCGCAGCCTGCCAACAGGGCAACGCGGCCACGCTTTTGCCCGATCGCCGGAAAGACACCGGGCCGATCGGTCTCGGCGGCCGGCGGCAGATGCGACGGGATGAGATCCACCATCGCCTTCAAGCGACCGCGCATGAAATGGCCGATACCGACCGCCTTGGCGAGCTGGCCCAGCCTCAATGCCGTGCGAAACAGGCCCGGGCTCGGCAGCAAGTTCGCCAGAACCTTGCGCAGCATGCGGTCCATGAAGGGCCGCTGATAGGTCTCTTCGATCCGTTGCCGGGCGTAATCGACGAGATGCATGTAATGCACGCCCGAGGGACAGGTGGTCATGCAGCTCAGACAAGAGAGGCAGCGATCGACATGGGTCGTCACCGTCTCCGAAGCCGGCGCATTGCTCTCCAGCATGTCCTTGATGAGATAGATGCGGCCGCGCGGGCTGTCGAGCTCGTCACCGCGCAGGAGATAGGTCGGACAGGTGGCGGTGCAGAAGCCGCAATGCACGCAGTTGCGCAGAATCTTGTCGGCTTCGGCGATATTGGGATCGGTCAGTTGCGCCAGGCTGAAATGAGTCTGCATCGCCCTACCACCCCGCCATCATGCGGCCGGGATTGAGCACGCCCGCCGGGTCAAAGGATTCCTTGATGCGGCGCATCAGTGGCTCCAGCGCTGCCGGCGCGATAACACCGAGATCACGCCGCGTCTGATCCGACGCCCGCATCAGTGTTGCATGACCACCAAGCGTTGCCGCTGTCATCCGCAAGGCCGCCAGGCGCTCGACAGCTGTATCCGGCGCCAGGGAAACCCAGACCAGGCCGCCGCCCCAATCCATGAACCATTCCGCCGTCGGTGATGCCGGCAGTGCGGCAACGAAGCTGGCACCCTGCGCCGGCGGCAGTGAGAAACGCCAGAGAATCCGACTCAACGGTGCCCGCAGCGGCATAACATCGCGAATCTCCCGCCAGAAGGTGACGGAGCGCATGGAATGCAACTCCTCGCTCTCGCCGCCGAACATCTTGCGCAAGGCAGCACAGCGATGCTCGACCGACGGCCCGGAACCTTCGACCCGCAAGGCTGTCACGGCGACGCCGGCTTTCGCGACAAAATCAACTTGCGATCTCTGCGCCAGGGCCGCCGGCAGATAGCAGGCACCGCCAATATCATAGGTGCTGCCAATGGCGCTGATCATGCTGCGATTGGCGGCATCAGCCGCCTCACCGAAGAGCAGAATCGTGCGCTGCTTCTCGGCCCGCGGCAGCACCTTCACAGTCACCTCAGTCATCGCCGACAAGGTGCCGAAGGAGCCGGCCAGCAGTTTCGGCAGGTCATAGCCGGTGACATTCTTCACCACCTTGCCGCCACCTTTATAGATCTCGCCGCGACCATTGACGGCGATGAAGCCGAGGAAATGATCCCGCGCCGCACCGGCCTGGAAACGCCGCGGGCCTGACATGTTGCAAGCGAGCACGCCGCCAAGGGTTCCCGCCCCTTCCGCACCGCCCCAGAGCGGCGCCCAGTCGCCGGGCTCAAAGGCGAGCTGCTGCTGTTTTTCCGCCAGTGCCTGCTCGATCACCGCCATCGCCGTGCCGGCACCGGCGGTCAGCACCAGTTCGGCGGGCTCGTAATCGCGAATGCCGGCAAAGCCGCCGAGCGAGACCGTCTGCTCAGCCACCACCGCCTGGCCGAAGCCGGTCTTGCTGTCCTGGCCGATGATCCGCAGCTTGCGGCCACTGCCTGCGGCATCACGCAGGCAGGTGGCAAGATCCTCGTCGGTGGTCGGGGAAAAGATGGACATGATCAGAAGCGGGGCAATTCTGGATGCGGCAGCTGGCCGCGATGGATATGCATGGCACCCAGCTCGGCGCAGCGATGCAGCACCGGAAAGACCTTGCCGGGATTGAGCAGCTGCGCCGGATCGAAAGCGCATTTCACCTGGATCTGCTGCTTGAGATCGGTCTCGCTGAACATGGTCGGCATCAGGTCGCGCTTCTCCACGCCGACGCCATGCTCGCCGGTCAGCACGCCGCCGACTTCGACACAGAGGCACAGGATATCGGCGCCGAAGGCTTCCGCCGCCTGCAGCTCGCCGGGCTTGTTGGCGTCATACATGATGAGGGGATGCAGATTGCCGTCGCCGGCATGAAACACATTGGCGACACCGAGCCCATAGCGCAGCGACATTTCCGACATGCGCTGCAGCACCAGAGGCAGTTTGCTGCGGGGGATAGTGCCGTCCATGCAATAGTAATCGGGCGAGATGCGGCCGACCGCCGGGAAAGCCGCCTTGCGCCCGGCCCAAAGGAGCAGGCGTTCCTGCTCCGAGGCACTGACGCGCAGCGAGGTGGCGCCATTGGCTTCGGCAATGCCGCGCACCCGTTCTAGCAGGTGATCGACCTCGACATCGGGGCCGTCGAGTTCGACAATCAGCAGCGCCTCGGCATCGAGCGGATAGCCGGCATGGACGAATTCCTCGACCGCGCGTGTGGCCGGCTTGTCCATCATCTCCATGCCCGCGGGAATGATGCCGGCAGCGATCACATCGGCGACACATTGTCCGCCTGCCTCGGCACTGGGAAAGCCGGCGAGCAACGCGCGCGCCGTTTCCGGTTTGCGCAGCAGCCGCACCGTCACTTCGGTGACGACACCGAGCAGGCCTTCCGATCCCGTCAGGATACCCATCAGGTCATAGCCATGGGCGTCGAGATGCTTGCCGCCGATGCGCAGGATCTCGCCGTTCATCAGGACGACTTCCAGCCCCAGCACATTGTTGGTGGTGAGACCGTATTTGAGGCAATGCACGCCGCCGGAATTCTCGGCGATATTGCCGCCAATGCTGCAGGCGATCTGGCTGGACGGATCCGGCGCGTAATAGAAGCCGCGCTCGGCCACGGCATGGCTAATGGCGAGATTGGGGACACCGGGCTGCACCACAGCGCAGCGATTGTCGTAATCGATCTCGAGAATGCGGTTGAAGCGGCCGAGCCCCAGGATGATGCCATCCGCCAGCGGCAAGGCACCGCCGGAGAGCGAGGTCCCCGCCCCGCGCGGCACCACCTTGACCCCTTCCTGCAGGCAGAAGCGCAGGACCGCGGCGACCTCGGCCGTGGTCTTTGGCAAGACGGCGATCATCGGCGGCTGGCGATAGGCGGTCAGGCCGTCATTCTCATAGGCCCGCAGGGCGATGGGATCGGCGATGACACCGGCTTCGTCAACGAGGCGACGCAGGCCGGCCAGCAATTGCGGGCGGCGCGCCAGGATCGCGGCATCTGGCTCGGGCATCTGCATCGGCGCACTCTCGGTCAAGCGCCCGCGGCGTGAGGCCGTCGGGCGTCGGCATTAACCTCTCTCAGTGATTAAGGCATTTCCGGGAGGGAGGCAAAATGAAAGCGCATAAAGCAAAACCGCGCCGGCAAGCCGACGCGGTTTTAAACTGGATCGCGATCTATGTCAGAGAGCGCCAGAAACCGGCACTCGACCCGACCCCGCCCTCAGCCCTGGCGGGCCTTATAGCGCGGATCAGTCTTGTTGATGATATAGACCCGGCCCTTCCGGCGAACGATGCGGCAATCCTTATGGCGCGCCTTCGCAGCCTTCAGCGAATTAATGACTTTCATGGTCCGGTCCTCAAATACGAAACGAGGCCGGAACATAAGGGCCGGCGCTTTTGCTGTCAAGGCGATTCAATGCGATATAAGCTATTGAAAAGCATGGATTAAAGCGAAAAAAGACCGACTTATCCGAGAATCAGCCAACCTTGATCGCATAAAAGCGGTAAATCCGCAGCAGGCCGGCATCCATCGCCAGCAGCAGGCGCTGCCAGTATTCCGCCTCCTTGACGGTCAATTCGGGATGGGAGCGGCTGATCGCCTGGCCCTGCGGCGTCTTGGTAAAACCGTCCCAGGCTTCCGTCACCAGTTTCCGGTAACGCTCGCCGATATCCTCGTTGATCCGCAGATCGAGCTTCTGCTCCTTGAAGGCCTTCTGATAAGCGCCGAGCGACCAGAATTGCGACCGCGACGCGCCCTCCTCGCCCAGGATCGTCGTCAGGCGCTGGTCGTCGCTGGCCACGCCATCGCCCAGGATGATGTCGGTGACGGTAATCTGGCCGCGCGGCTTCATCGCCGTCACCAATGCCTTCAGCGTGTCCATCTTGGCGAGAATGGTATGCATCCGGTCGACGCAGATGATGCAGTCATACTGGGCGGGCTTCAGCGGCGAGGCTTTCGGATCGAAATGGCCGATCGCGGCTTTCTTTTCCACACCCTGGCGCATGGAAAGCGTCTTGCCCGCCTCGGTCAGCAGCTTGTCGGCCTCCAGGCCGGTGACATAGACGTTGAATTCCTTGGCGACCGAGCGGGTGCCGCCACCGATGCCGCAGCCGAAATCCAGGGTCGACATGGTCTCGTTGAGGGCGAAAGGCTTGACCAGATAGAGGAAGTACTCGCCGTCGCCGGGCTTGCTGTTGCCCTCGCCCCAGATCGCCATCAGCAGCTTGACGCGCGGTTCTTCCAAAGGCGGCAGAGGTGCAGCAGGCGCGCCGAAGCCATCGGGCACTTCCTCGGCTGCCGGCGCCTCTTCCACCGGCGCCTCCAGCTCATATCCCTCCCACCATGCCTTGAAGCGCTGGCGGAACGATATCTTCGTCCCTGCCGCCCCTGCTTTTGCTCCGAACAACCCCATCCATCTGCCCGTTTTTTGGCCGGCTCTTCATCGACAATCGGCACAACTGGGTGTATGCAGCTTTCTGCCGAAGAAAACCCGCGAAATCGCGCGTCATCATGAGCGAGTAATCGTTAAAATGACAGTAACGTCTGCGACTCGCCGCAGCCCAGACAATCCAGATCCAGCCCTGGGCAACATCGCTCAGGCGACATCCCTCTCCCATCATATCGGTCGCACGGTTCGCCTGGCTTTGCCGGTGATGATTTCCCGGGCCGGCCTGGTGATCATGATCGCCGTCGATTCTTTCCTCTGCCGCAACAGCAAGGCCGAACTCGCTTATTTCGGCGGCAGCGTTCAGCCGCAGAGCATTTTGCTCAGTTCGGGCATCGGCCTCTTGATCGGCACCATCGTGCTCTGTGCCCAGGCGGATGGCGCCGGCGACCGGCATCATTGCGGTGGGTTGTGGCGCCTGTCGCTGCGCCTCGCCGGCTGCCTCGGTTTCGCCTTCGCAGCCATCCTGGCGCTGGGCGACACGCTGATGACCTGGCTCGGGCAACCCGCGGACATTGCCGCGGGCAGTGGCGCCGCCTTGCGCTGGTTCGCCATCGGCATGCCGGGGCTGATGCTGTTCGCCGCCTGCAATTTCTTTCTCGAGGGCATCAGCCGTCCCTGGCCGGGAACGGTGATCATGCTCACCGGCAATGTCCTCAATCTGCTGATCGCCTGGCCCCTGGTCGAGGGCAGCTTTGGCCTGCCGGCGCTCGGCGCCAGCGGCGCCGCCTTGGCGACCTCGCTGACCCGCTGGGTGATGTTTGGCGCGGCTTTCCTTTATATCCATCGCCTGCCCGATCGGGCGACCTATGGCATTACCCGCGGCACCCGCTGGCAGCGCGGCGATCTCCGCCGCCTGCTGGCACTTGGCCTGCCGCTCGGCTTCGCCGTCGCGCTGGAATCGAGCTGCTTCATGTCGACCATCGTCATGGCCGGCTGGCTCGGCACCGCGACCCTGGCGACCATGCATGCCGCGATCAATGTCACCAGCCTCGTCTATATGCTGACCACCGGGGTGGCGACGGCCGCCGCCATCCGCGTCGCCAATGCGATCGGCCGGGACAGCTGGCATGACGCCGCCAAGGCCGGCTGGGTTGCCATGGGCCTCGAGGTCATGGTGATGGCCGCGATCGCCCTGATCCTCTTCTTTGCCGCCGTGCCAATCGCCCGCAGCTATAGCGATGACACTGACGTGCTCGCTTTGCTGATACCGGTACTTGGACTGACGGCGGCGATTATCATCATCGATGGCATGCAAGGCGTGCTGATGGGGGCGCTCCGCGGCACAGCGGATACCCTCATTCCGACCATCATCTACGGGCTCAGCTTCTGGGCCGTGGGCGTGCCGATTGGCTATGTCTTCGGCTTCCGCCATGGGCAGGGGCCGATGGCGCTGATGTCGGGCCTGGGTGTGTCCTTGGCAATCGCCATGGTGCTCTTGGCCTGGCGGTTTCACGCCTTCACCAGAAACAAGAAACTGACTGCATAGTTTGCGGGGATATGGACGACCATGAGTAGCGATTTCGATTTCCTGATCATCGGCGCCGGTGCCTCCGGTGCAGGGGCTGCTTATCAGCTGGCGAAGCTCGGCAGGACCGCCATCCTCGAAGCCGAGGA
>DATMUQ010000243.1:0-2508 GCA_035563795.1 Terriglobales bacterium
TCGATCGACACTTTCACGCCGAGCGCAACAATGCGCCCTAGCAAGGCTTGGGTACGCTCGGGATTATCCATCACCATACTCTCGGTGACCTCGATTTTAAGCCTATCTGCCTGGATCTTCGTCTCTTCCAAGGCTAATCGTATATCATTAACAATAGCTTCCGTCTCCAATTGTCGTCCGGAGACATTGACAGCGACCTGCGGGGCATAACCCGTGGCCACCTGCCATTCGGCAATCTGACGGCAGGTCTGCCAGATGCTGCGGCGGCCGATCTCGACGATCAGGCCGGTTTCCTCGGCCAGCGGAATGAAATCGCCGGGCGATACCAGCCCCTTCTCCGGATGGCGCCAGCGGATCAGGGCCTCGAAGCCGTGAATGCCGCCATCCTTGAAGCGCATGATCGGCTGATAGAAGAGTTCTAGCTCGTTGCCGCGGACCAGGGCCTGGCGCAGGTCAGCCACCAGATCGAGCCGCTTCAAGGCGGTCTGCTGCATGCTGGGATCGAATTTGATGGCGCGCGCCCGGCCGAGGGCCTTGGCGCGATAGACGGCAAGGCTGGCATCCGAGATCAAGGCTTCGGCCGAGCGTGCTTCGGCCTCGCTGGCGATGACGACACCAATGCTGGCGGTGATTTCGATATCACGCTGGTCGACCACGAAAGGCCGGGCAATGGCCTGCTGTATCGTCGCCACCAGCTCATCCATGGCCGGACCGGGTTCGCCGTCGAACAGACGCAGGATGGCATATTCGTCTTCGTTGAGCCGCGCCAGCGTGTCCTGGCTAGTCAGCGCCTGCTGCAGGCTGCGGCCGATCGAAATCAGCAGTTGATCGCCGGTGCCGAGGCCGAGGCTGTCATTGATGTCGCGGAACCGGTCGAGATCGATGATCGCCGTGAGGAAGTCGCACAGCTCGCCGCTGGCCACCATCTGCAGGGCAAAATCGGCCCGCTCCCGGAAGGCGGCACGATTAGCGAGTCCGGTCAGGCGATCGAACCGGGCATCGAACAGCAATTGCTGTTCGCTTTGCTTGCGGCTGGTGATGTCGGTCATCGACCCGGCCATGCGGACCGGGCGCTTGTCGGCATCGGTGACCTTCAGCCCGCGCACCAGCATCCAATGCTCACTGCCATCGGCATGGCGCAAGCGGAACTCGTGTTCGAGATGGGCGGTGCCGCCGGCGAGATGCGCCTGGATGGCGCCCTGCAGGCCGGCGAGATCCGCCGCCAGGACCCGGTCATACCA
Organism: Terriglobales bacterium; assembly: GCA_035563795.1. Lineage (GTDB taxonomy): Bacteria > Pseudomonadota > Alphaproteobacteria > Dongiales > Dongiaceae > Dongia_B. The sequence continues at coordinate 1,242 of DATMUQ010000243.1, forward strand.
ATCGGCGATGGCGCCGCTCGCCTGCCCCGCGCCGAGGCCGACAATGTCATGCCAGCGCGGCGAGGTGTAGAACTGCCCGCTCGCGAGATCCCAATCCCACAGTCCGTCATTGGCGCCGCGAGCGGAGAGTGCATAGCGCTCCTCACTGCGACGGAGCGAGGTCTCGGCCGCGCGCCGCCGGCGTTCCTCGGCAATGCTCCGCAGCAGGACGATGCTGGCGAAGGTGACGATGACGGTGGCACTGGGAAACAACAGGTTGAGCCAGAGCTGCGCCTGGATGAAGGCGAACTGGCAGATGACGCCCCAGGCCAGCAAGGACGCAACAGCAATGGCGAAGGCAAGCACCAGGTTGAGGCGCGGTGCCGTCAGCGTCACGATCAGGCCAAGACAGAGGATGGCAGCGAAGACGGCGACATCATGCCAGGCCGGCTTCTGCAAGGCGCCGCCATGCAGGATATGGCCGATGATCGAGGCATAGCGCTCCATGCCGGGCAGCTGGTCGGCAAAGGGCGTACGGACAACTTCGGTGATGCCGACACCGGTCGCGCCGATCATGACCAGCTTGCCGGCAAAGGCCGTGGCCGGTACATGGCCGTCCAGCACGTCAACCAGCGAATAGGTGGGGAAGGTGCCGGTTGGGCCGTCATAGTTGACGATGGTCCGGTTCTGGCCGTCGAGCGGTATGCGCAGGTCGCCAATGTCAATGAAGCGGCCGAGCCAGATCCGCACATTGGACCAAGGTGTACCAAGAAAGGCGGCGGCGGCGCGCACCGCCAGCGAGGGATAGAGCTTGCCGTCCAGCCCGCCCGCCGCATAGTCATAGCGCATCGCACCATCGGCATCATAGAAGCCATTATCGTGACCAGCGCCCAGAGCCGCATCCGCCAATATCGGAACCGGCACCAGCAGACCGCCCGAGGGCAAGGTGTTGACGATCGTCGTGGCATCGCCGCGCACGATATTGAAGGCCCATTGCGCCGCATTCTTGCCGTCACCGGCGACAGACTGCTTCGGCTGGCCGGTGGTCGGCGCCACGGCTTTGAGCCGGAAGCTGAGCGGGATGACGACATTGCCGGCGCGACGAAAGGCAGCGGCCAGTTCGTCATCCGGCGTCGCCCGTTGCAGCAAATCGGTCATCGCCGAGCGCTGTGCTGAATCCGGCGAGGCCGCCGCGAGGCTGGAGAGGCTGTCGTGCAGGGCCGACGGGAGATTGAGCTCCGGCTCCGCGAACAAGAGATCGAAGACAATGGTGCGCGCCTTGGCCGCC
>DATMUQ010000244.1:0-6054 GCA_035563795.1 Terriglobales bacterium
CTCCGTTTCGATCGGGATGAAAACCATCCTCTTTACCTCGTGCTTCTTCCGCCGAGATCAAGGCCACCGTCGGCCGGAACGCTATTCCAGCCGATAGCGACATGATCGGACTCAGTGTTCCAGCTTCACCCAGGCACCACCCTTGGCCGAGGATTTGACCGTTGCGGCAACGAAGGCGACGCCCTTGAGACCATCCGTGACACTGGGATAGAGCACGGCCTTGTCCGGTTTCTTGCCGTTGCGCGCCGCGAGGATGGCCGCCGCCACCTCGCTATAAATATTGGCGAAACCCTCGAGATAGCCTTCGGGATGGCCGGGCGGCACCCGTGTCACCCGCGCCGCGGCCGCATTGGCGGCACCCGTCCCACGTGACAGCAGCTGCGTCGGCTGGCCGAAGGGCGACCAGTAGAGATGATTGGGCTGCTCCTGCGACCAGTCGAGCCCGCCCTTGGTGCCATAGACACGCAGGCGCAGATTGTTCTCGTTGCCGGGCACCACCTGGCTCGCCCAGAGCATACCCTTCGCCCCGCCCTTGAAGCGCAGCATGACATGGGCGTTGTCATCGAGCTTGCGGCCTTTGACGAAGCTGGTCAGATCGGCGCAGAGCTCGCTCAGCTCCAGACCGGTAACGAAGCTCGCAAGATTGTAGGCATGGGTGCCGATATCGCCGACACAACCGCCGGCACCGGAGCGCTTCGGATCGGTGCGCCAATCCGCCTGTTTCTGGCCCGTAGCCTCCAACCGTTCGGTCAGCCAGTCCTGGGGATATTCCACCTGTACGACGCGGAGATCGCCAAGCGCGCCCTCGGCCACCATCTGCCTTGCGTGCCGGATCATCGGATAGCCGGTGTAGTTATAGGTAACAGCGAAGACGCAGCCACTTTTCGCCGCCAGTTTCGCGAGGCCTTCCGCTTCCTTCAGGGTCGCGGTCAGCGGCTTATCGCAGATCACATGAATGCCAGCCTTGAGAAAGGCGCTGGCGACTGGTGCATGCATATGATTGGGCGTGACGATCGCCACCGCCTCGATGCCGTCGGGCCGCTTGGCCTCGGCCTTGGCCATCGCCGCGAAATCGCTGTAGATGCGGTCCTTGCCGAGGCCCAAAGCCTTGCCGGACTTCTTCGCCTTCTCCGGTGTCGAGGAAAGCGCACCGGCGAGGAAATCATAATGATCGTCCATGCGGGCAGCGAGCCGGTGCACGGCGCCGATGAAGGCCCCCTCGCCGCCACCCACCATGCCGAGCCGTACGCGGCCGGTTTTGCCGGCGGAGTCTTTTCGTCCTTCAATTGTCATCTCTGTGCCCCTTACTTGATGCCGAGCATGCGCTTATTAGCGGCCTGATCGGTTCCGCCATCGGCGAAATCGTCAAAAGCCTTCTCCGTCACCTTGATGATGTGATTCTCAATGAAGATCGCCCCTTCGCGCGCACCCTCTTCCGGATGCTTGAGGCAGCACTCCCATTCGAGAACCGCCCAGCCCTTGAAACCGTATTGGGCGAATTTCGAGAAGATGCCGCTGAAATCGACCTGACCGTCGCCCAGCGAACGGAAGCGCCCCGGCCGGTTGACCCAGGATTGATAGCCGCCATAGACGCCGCTACGGCCGTTCATGTTGAGCTCGGCATCCTTCACATGAAACATCTTGATGCGCTCGTGATAGATGTCGATGTAATCTAGATAGTCGAGCGCCTGCAGCACGAAATGCGACGGATCATAGAGGATGTTGCAGCGGGGATGATTGCCGACCCGCTCCAGGAACATCTCGAAGGTGACGCCGTCATGCAGGTCCTCGCCGGGATGCACCTCGTAGCAGACATTGACACCGACCTTGTCGAAGGCATCGAGGATCGGCCGCCAGCGCTTGGCGAGTTCATCGAAGGCGGTCTCGACCAGGCCGGCCGGCCGCTGCGGCCAGGGATAGAAATAGGGCCAAGCAAGGGCGCCGGGAAAGGTCACATGTTCGGTGAGGCCGAGATGGGCGGAAGCCTTGGCCGCCAGCAGCACCTGATCGACTGCCCAGGCCTGGCGCTTGGCGGGATTGCCGCGCACCTCCGGGGCCGCGAAACCATCGAAGGCTTCGTCATAGGCGGGATGCACGGCGACGAGCTGGCCCTGCAGATGGGTCGAGAGCTCGGTAATCTCGACGCCGTTCTCGCGGCAGATGCCTTTCACCTCGTCGCAATAGGTCTTGGACTCGGATGCCTTCTTGAGGTCGAACAGACGTCCGTCCCAGCTCGGCATCTGCACCCCCTTGAAGCCGAGATCGGCCGCCCATTTGGTAATGCTGTCGAGTGAATTGAAGGGTGCCTTGTCACCGGCGAATTGCGCTAGAAAGATGGCGGGCCCCTTGATGGTGGTCAAAGCCATAACATTCCTCCCCTGTTTCTGCATCGATCGCTGCGATCCTCGCGGCTTATGCCGTCTAGCGGATCATCGGGCTGCGGCATCTCCACGCCGCAGCCCGATCTGACCTCATGCGTTGTTTAGATATACGAGTTGATCAGGTTCTCCAGATATTCCTGCCGGCCAGAGACCGGCTGCGGATTGAGATTGCGCGTCTCCGCGATCTTAGCGAGATCGGCCAGCGAATGCTTGCCGGCAAGGATCTCCTTCGCCTCAGCGTTGTTCCAGCCGGCATAGCGCTCATCAACGAACTTCTTGTGTGCGCCATCCTGGATCATCTTCTCGGCGATCAGCAGAGCGCGGGCGCTGGTGTCGATGCCGCCGACATGGCCATGCAGCAGGTCGAGGGCATCCAGCGACTGGCGGCGGATCTTGGCGTCGAAGTTGAGGCCGCCATTCTTGAAGCCGCCACCCTGCAGGATGTAATAGAGCGCCAGCGCCTGTTCCGGAATATTGTTTGGGAACTGGTCGGTATCCCAGCCGAGCTGCGGATCGCCCCGATTCATGTCGATCGAACCGAAGATGCCGAGGGCATTGGCGGTCTCGATCTCATGCTCGAAGCTGTGGCCGGCCAAGGTCGCATGATTGGCTTCGATATTGACGCAGACTTCCTTCTCCAGGCCGTAGCGTTTGAGGAAGCCATAGACCGTCGCGGTGTCGAAATCATACTGGTGCTTGGTTGGCTCGCGCGGCTTCGGCTCGATCAGGATGGTGCCCTGGAAGCCGATCTTGTGCTTGTGCTCGACGACGAGGTTGAGGAAGCGGCCGAGCTGGTCGAGTTCGCGCTTCATATCGGTGTTGAGCAGGGTCTCATAGCCCTCGCGGCCGCCCCACAGCACGTAATTGGCGCCACCCAGTTCGTGGGTGATTTCCAGCACGTTCTTCACCTGTGCCGCGGCATAGATGAAGACCTCCGGGTTTGGATTGGTCGCGGCGCCGGCCATGAAGCGGCGATTGCTGAAGAGATTGGCCGTGCCCCAGAGCAGCTTCACCTTCGCCGTCTCCATCTTCTTGGCGAAGATATCGGCGATGGCCCGCACATTCTTGTTGGATTCCGCGAGCGTCGCCCCTTCCGGCGCGACATCGCGGTCATGGAAGGTGAAGAACGGCACGTTCAGCAGGCGGAACATCTCGAAAGCGATATCGGCCTTCTGCTTCGCCTGGGCCATGGCGTCACCGCCGGCCTGCATCCAGGGACGCAGGAAGGTCTCGCCGCCGAAGGGATCGAGGCCGGGCCAGCAGAAGGTGTGCCAGTAGCAGACGGCAAAGCGCAGATGGTCTTCCATGCGCTTGCCGAGCACCACGCGATCGGCATCGTAAAATTTATAGGCGAGCGGGCTCTTACTGTCGGGTCCTTCGTAGCGGATCGCCTCGGCGATCGGAAAGAAACTTTGGCTGGGGGCGTTCATCAGGCAACTCCTTTGAGAAGCGGGTAAAGCGCTCTATAGCGCTGATAGGATCCGGCATAGGCTTTGACCAGAGCCGGATCGGGTGAAAAGGTGTCGAGACGGGCGGGCTTGCGGCAGACGTCGCCCGGATTCTCGCCGGTTGCCGCCATGCGGCCGAGACGCGCGGCGCCAAGGGCAGCACCGACATCGCTCTCGGCGAGACGGCTCAGCGGCATATCGAGGACCGAGGCCATCAGCGCCAGCCAGAACGGCGAGCGGCTGCCACCGCCGATGACATCGGCCGCTGTCATCTTCGTCCCTGCACCGGCCAGAGCGGCGACGCAATCCTTGACGGCGAAAGCAACGCCTTCAAGCACTGCCTGGGTGAGATCGGCGCGGCGGGTCTCATGCGAGAGGCCGTGGAAAACGCCGCGGATCGCCGCATCGTTATGCGGTGTCCGCTCGCCGGACAGATATGGCAGGAAGGTGACCGGTGACGGTGCCGTAGGCTTGTCGCCCAGTTCGGCCAACAGCTCGGTCTCGCTCTTGCCCATGATGCCCGCATGCCAGCTCAAGCTCGAGGCGGCGGAGAGAATGACGCCCATCTGATGCCAGGTATTCGGCACGGCATGGCAGAAGGCATGCACGGCGGAAGCCGGATTGGGCGCGAAAGTGCCGGTCGTCACCCAGACCACGCCGGAAGTACCAAGCGAGATGAAGGCATCGCCGGCCTGGATGGCACCGAGGCCGACGGCACCGGCAGCATTGTCGCCTGCACCTGCAGCGAGAACCGGAGCTGTTTGCATGCCCCAGCGCTTCGCCAGTTCCGGCGTCAAGCGGCCGGCTGCTGCATTGCCTTCGGCCAGCTTCGGCATATGGGCACGGGTAAGGCCGGTCAGTGCCAGCAGTTTGTCCGACCAGTCGCGCTTGGCACCGTCGAGCCAGAGCGTCCCGGCGGCATCCGACATGTCCTCGATCATCTCGCCACTGAGGCGATAGCGCAGATAGGCCTTGGGCAGCAGCACCTTGGCGACCTGGGCGAAGATTTCCGGCTCGTGCTTCTTCACCCAGAGGAGCTTCGGCGCGGTGAAGCCCGGCATCGCGAGATTGCCGCTGATCGCGCGCAGTTCCGGGCAGGCCGCCTCCATCTCGTGGCATTCTTCCGCCGAACGGCCGTCATTCCACAGGATGCAGGGACGCAACACATCGCCATTGCGGTCCAGCAAAGTGGCGCCATGCATCTGGCCGGAGAAGCCGATGCCGGCGACGGCACTCATTTCCCGCGGCGCCGTGCGATGCAACTGGTCGAGTGTCTCGAGCGCTGCATGCCACCAGTCTTCCGGCGCCTGCTCGGAAAAGCCCGGCTGCGGTCGCGAAACCACCAGCGACACCTGGGCGCTGGCAACCAGGCGTTCGTCCCGATCCACCAGGACGGATTTGATCGACGAAGTGCCGACGTCGATGCCAATGAACAATGCTCACACTCCCCGCTACTTTAACTCGGCAAACAAAACACGCTCCTGCTCAAGGCAGGTTATCGCGCACGAAGATATCGATCCGGATCCGCTCCTGATCGGCCAGGATCGGCTGGTTCAGGCAGCGCGCCAGCAGGATGCGGCAGGCTGACCGCGCCTCATGGCCGGCATCCTGGTTGATCACCACATCCATGACGCCTTTCAACAGGAAACGCCGCGAATGCTGGGTCAGCTCGTGACCGACGAAAACGACTTCCTGCGCTCGCCCGCTCGCTTCCAGCGCCTCTGCCACGCCGCGTGTGCCGGCGCCGATATTGTAGATGCCAACGAGATCGGGATGCTGCACCAGCAGCCGCGCCGTCACCTCGCGGCAGAGATCGGAATCGTCGCGGCCCTCGGCGACAGGCAGGACTGTGAGAAGTGGAAAATCGGCGCCGATCACCTGCTGGAAACCGAATTGCCGCTCGGCATGGTCGCGCAAGGCAAGACTGCCGGCGATCAAGGCCACAGGGCCACGCTTCTGGCCGGCGAAACGCCCCAGCAAGGTCGCCGCGGTGCGGCCGGCGGACGGGTTGTCGATGCCGACGAAGCGGCTGCGCCGCGAGGTCGGCACATCCGAGACCAGGGTCACGACCTCAATGCCGCGCGCCGCCAAGGCATCGATCGCCTCGCGTACCGCCGGATGATCGAGCGCCACCACCGCGACACCCTGATAGGTATCGCCAAGTTCATCCAAAGCATGCGCCAAAGCCTGTGGGTCGAAGACATCGACCTCGCGCATCTCGACGA
>DATMUQ010000245.1:0-3660 GCA_035563795.1 Terriglobales bacterium
GATCAGACCTTCCGCGATTTCCGCCAGGACAGCACCCGCGAATTCGGCGCCCTCTCCTTCCTCTGGGAGCCCAATGAAGCCACCCGCATCAGCCTCGGCGGCACTTACACGCATCAGGACCTGCCCTTCGATCGCGGCCTGGTTGCCGTCGGCGATGAAGTGACCTTGCCGATCTCGCGCTATCTCGGCGAATCCTGGTCGGAATTCACCGCCGACAAAAGCGAGCTCAATGTCCGCGCCGAGCATGACGTCACCGATTGGCTCACCATCCGCCAGAGCTCGCATTTCGACTGGGGCACGGCACACCGCCTCAGCGCCGATCCGCAGACCCTGCAGGCCAATGGCAATCTGACGCGGCGCGCCACCGATCAGAATGACGAGACCCATGCCACGGATCTGCGCCTCGATGCGATCGCCAAATTCGACACCGGCCCCTTCGCTCACACCTTCCTGCTGGGCGGCGAATATGCCCATGGCTATCGCAATCTCGATCTCGACCAAGCGACACTATCCGCGATCAACATCTACGATCCCAACTATGGCGCCGAACCCGGCGTCTTCCGGCATCGCACCGACCGCACCAAGGTGGTCGACAGCTATGCGATCTATGCCCAGGAACAGCTCGCCATCACCGAGCAGGTAAAGCTGGTGGGCGGCTTCCGGGCCGATTTCTTCGACATGACCGACACCACCAATGGCGTCGAGAGCGTGGCCAAGGGCAGCCATGTCTCGCCCCGCGTCGGCGTCATCTATCAGCCGATCCAGCCGATCTCGCTCTATGCCAGCTACGCCACATCCTTCGTGCCGCAGGCCGGTTCCAGCGCCGATGGTGAGGCTTTCAAGCCGGAAAAAGGTCAGCAATACGAGGTCGGTGTGAAGGCCGATATCATCCCCGACAAATTGTCGGCGACCCTGGCGGTCTTCCAGCTAACCCGCCAGAACGTGCTGACCACTGATCCCAATGATTCGACCGAACAGGTGCAGACCGGCGAGCAGCGCTCGCGCGGCGTGGAGCTGGATATCTCCGGCGAGATCCTGCCCGGCTGGCAGATCATCGCCAATGCCGCCTATCTCAAGGCGGAGATCACCAAGGACAATACCTATTCGCCTGGCAACGAGCTGGTCAATGCGCCGAAATTCAGCGGCAGCATCTGGTCGGTCTATCAGTTCGAAGACGGACCCTGGCGCGGCTTCGGCTTCGGTGGCGGTGTCCAGGCGGCAAGCCGGCGGCAGGGTGACCTCGCCAATGATTTCCAGGTCGACGGCTATGCCACGATCAGCGCCACCGCCTTCTATGAAGTGAACGAGCATCTGCGCGTCTCGCTGCTCGGCAGCAATCTCCTCAACACGCACTACATCGAGACGCCGGTCAGCCGCACCGAGAACTATCCCGGCGCGCCGCTGACGGTGATGGGGAAAATCAATGCCCGCTTCTGATCCGCAGCCTCACGACGGAGGAAGAACTATGCATCGGACGCCGACACAGAAATCCCGGGCGAGGCTGCATTGGCATGCCGCGCTCGGCATCATCGCGCTGCTGGGCGCCGCGGGCTTGGTCACGCCGGCGCAAGCGGCCGATGTCCCGCGCGCGCTGCTGGTCATCCGCCAAGGCGGTCCCAGCCAACCGACCGATGACAAGATCCGCGATCATCTGCAGGGCCTCGGCCTCGCGGTCACGGAGATCGACCAGGCCACGCCCACCAAGCAAGCCTGCAGCTACGATCTGGTGGTGCTCTCTTCCAGTGTGCGGTCGCGCGATCTCGGCGGTGCCTATCGCGATGTCACCGTGCCGCTGCTCACCTGGGAGAACGATCTGCTCGACGATCTCCGCTTCACCGGGCGCAAGAAGGATGCGGATTTCGGCCTCGTAGAAAAGGAGCATTACCTATGGATGGTGAATGCACCGCATCCCCTCTCGGCCGGCCAGCCAGCGGGCAATTTGGTCGCCTATCAGAAGGATGCGCCGATGGGCTGGGGCCGACCCGGCCTTGGCGCCAGCATCATCGCCACCATACCAGGTGAGCCCGACAAGGCGACGGTCTTCGGCTATGAACGCGGCGCCACCATGGATTACGACTTCCTGGCGCCGGCCCGGCGGATCTTCGTCTTCCTCGACAACGACACCTTCGGCAATCTGACGCCAGCCGGACTCTCTTTGTTCGATGCGGCGGTGCGCTGGGGTCTTGCCGATCCCGGCCGGCGCGACGCGGCATGCAAGTCCTGATGCGTATGCGCCGGGTCCTCGGCCGGATGCCACGCCAACCTTTGCAGAAGATACCGCTGCGCAAGATACCGACGCGCAAGCTGCTGAACTGGCTGCATCTGTGGCTCGGCATCGCCTTATGCCTGCCCTTCATGCTGCAGGGCCTCACCGGCAGCATCCTGGTCTATGGCGATCAGCTCGACCGGCTATTCGGCACGGTGCCACAGGCCCACACGATCGGTGAGATGCAAAGCCCGGCGGCCATTCTCACCGCCGGACAGAAAGCGCTGCCGCCGGGGCTCAGCGCCAATCGCCTGACCATGCCGGCGGTGCCAGGCGATGCGGCGATCCTGCGCGCCAGCGGCAAGAGTCGGGCCGAGGCACAGCAGGTCTATCTCGACCCCGTGTCGCTCGAGGTTCTCGCCATGCGCGGCACCCAGGATGGCTGGCTACGCTTCGTCCATAACCTGCATGCCAATCTGTTGCTGGAAGGCCGACCCGGCCGCGCCACCATCGGTTGGCTTGGCGTCGTGCTGCTGACCATGACGGTGAGTGGCTTCTATCTGTGGTGGCCACGCAACGGCAAATGGCGCCAGGCCATCACCGTCAAAAGCGGCGCCAAGGGCTATCGCCTGCAGCGCGACCTGCATGGCATGGCAGGCTTCTGGACCTTGCCCCTCCTGCTGCTGATGACCGTCAGCGGCCTCTCCATGTGCTTTCCCCAGACCATCGGCGACGGCATCCGCATGGTCTTGCCCGGACGCGATCTGCGCGAGGCCGTGACGACGACCAAGGTCGCGGTGCCGGCCGGCATGCCGCGCCTGCCGCTCGATCAGGCCATTGCCCTGGCGCAGCACGCCGCACCCGGCCGGATTTTCGCCGTTGCCTATCTGCCGTTGAAGCCGGAGCAGCCCTGGCGCCTGGCTTTTGCGAAGCCTGGGGAGGGCACTGATCTTCCCCCGGTCACCGTCCTCGTCGATCCCTATCGCGGCGATCTCATCGAGGTGCAGGACCCGGCGACCTATACCGCCGGCGAAGACCTGCTGGTCTGGCTGCGGCCGCTGCATTACGGCCTCGCCGCCGGGCCGCTTTATCAGGCGCTGATCTGCCTGACGGGGCTCAGCCTGCCGCTCTTTGCCATCACCGGCCTCACCATGTGGTGGCTGAAACGCCGGGCGAAACAGCGCAGCCGACAGCCCGGGACAGGTCGCGCAAACACTACGACGCCAGGCTCGCCTCACGCCGCAGCCAGGCGAGAAAATGCTGTGCCGGCGCTGTCTCAGCGCGATCAGCCGGGCCAGGCTGAATAGAGAACGAGCCGCGGGCACCGGCATGGAAGCCGGCTTGCACGTCCTGCCGCAACAGCCGCGCGACATAGCCACGCGGCGAGCGCAGGACGAAATCATGTGCCGGCACCAACTGCCCCGCCGCCAGCAGCGGCTCGACCAGGGGGCTCC
>DATMUQ010000246.1:0-7415 GCA_035563795.1 Terriglobales bacterium
CCTGCCTCGACCCGCATGGTGAGATCCTCGATCTGGTCGAGGCCTGACGATGGTGGGGATCTGATATTCGGTGAATTCTACAGGCAACCCTCACCCGCTCGCATGAACGGGCGAGGGATCGTCGTCAGCGGTTTTACTGGCCGCCGATCTTATCCGCCTGGCAACCGCCGGCCTTGCATTCATCCAGCCGGTCCTTGAGGAACTTGCTGCGGTCGCGGGTGGTGCTGACGGCACAATCGAGATCGACGTAATAGCCGTCATCCTTGGCAAAGCCGCAGGAGCTGTTGCGCTTGTCCATCCAGGCCAGCTGGCCCTTCTTGAGACTGGCCTTGCCATTGGCATCGAGCTGCTTGGCGAGGGCTGCGTAATATTGATTCAGATCGGCATCGGCATTGATGTAATTCTTCGACAGGCAATAGACGTCGTCGAAATCGTTCTTGGTATGCTCGCAATCGGCCTTGGCAGAGAGGCTGCCGGCCATGCTGCCGCAGAACACCACGGCAGCGGCGAGAACAAGCTTCTTCATGTGATCCCCTATCAAGTGCGCTTTCCAGCCGGCCTGTTACCGGCTGATTCGGACCGCGCTAGACTGCACCTCAATCGGTGACGGTTCCAGTGTCGTCGCGCACAGGTTGCGCCGGTCCGGCCTCTATTGCGGGGAGCAGGCGATAGAGAGGAATTTCGTGGCTGCGCCCTGGCAGCAGATGATCTCCCAGAGGCAGCACGGAGAGTTCCGGCGGCAGCATGGCGGCGACATCGGCACTGATGACGATGACGGTGTCGCTCTCGTGATCGTCAATAACCTTACCGAATTGTTCAAAGCGCTGCGCCAGGTTCACGCTGTCGCCGACCAGGGTGTAGTTCACGCGGCCGGGCGCACCGATATTGCCGGCAATGGCGATGCCGGTCTCGATGCCGATCCGCACCCGCACCGGATGCAGGCCCTTATGGGCCCGGCGCTGATTGTCCTGGTGCAGGATCTCGCTGATGCGTAAAGCCGCGCGACAGGCCCGCTGCACGTGATCGGGCTGGCGCGAAGGTGCGCCCCAGAAGGCCATCACCGAATCGCCGATATATTTGTCGATGGTGCCGCCCTGTTCGCTGATCGCTTCGTCCAGCAGTGAGAAATGGCGGTTGAGGAAGGCGGCGAGTTCCTGCGCATCGAGGCGCTGCGAGGTGCGCGAGAAATCCACGATATCGGTGAAGAGCACCGTGACGGCGCGCTCCTTGGAGGCGAAGTCATCCATCGAATCGCCGCGGATCAATTGCGGCACCAGGCTGCGCGGCACGTAAGTCGCGAGCCAGGTGAGGCCGATCCGCATGCGGTTGAAGGCGGAGATCGCCACGTCGACCTCGCGCAGGCGGCTGCCGCGCAAGACATCCACCTCTTCGAGTTTCAGTTCGGCCAGCTTCTCCGAGGCCAAAGCGAGGCGCGCCATCGGCCGGGCGATGCGGCGGCCGATCAGGATCGACATGACGACGGCGGCCAGCATCACCACGCCGCCGAGAATGCCGGCCTTTTTTATCCAGTCGAGCCGCTTGGTGATGTCCTCATCGGGTAGATGCAGGCCGATGATCCAGGGCCCGGCCGGCATGCCATCCATGGCCGGCGGTGCATAGTCGTTCAGCGTCTTATAGAGGATGAACTGAGCTTCACCATCGACGACCACCTGCTGCAGCTTGAAATCCAAGGGAATGCCCAGATCGGGGAACATCTGCTGGGCGTCGAGATCCTTCTTCTTGTTGGGGCGGAAATCGGCGAGCACGCGGTCCGCAAGATCGGCCGGCCGCAGCAGATGCCCGACAGCGGCTTCGCGCTCGGGTGTCGCCTCGGGATGGGCGATGACGTAACCATCTGCGTTGAGTGCGAAGGGCACGGCGCCAGTGGTGCCGACATTGACGGCGATATGGCGCGACAAGGCGGCAACCCCCACCGTGGCGCGCAGCACGCCCATCTGGGTGCCGCCACGCCAGACCGGCATGTAGACCGGGACCACGGCATTCTTGCGTCGCTCGGAATAAAACGGCGTGCCCCAGAACAGGCCGCGTTTATCCTTGGCCTTGTCGAAGATGGAGCGGAACATGCCGCCGCCTCTCGGCATCTCCTGGATCGTGAAATCGCCGGGCGTGACGCTGTTGCGCCCCGCTGACATGGCGCGGAGATCGCTGCGCACGAAAATCAGCGTATCGATCTGTTCGTCGGCGGCGAGGGTGCCGAGCAGAAGATCGTTGAGACGGCCATTCTCGAACAGGTCGCTCGGCTCGGTGAGGATATAGCGGCCGAGCGCGTTGAGCTGGCTCTCGGTCGGATCGAGCTGATAGCGCAGATTCTGGCTGACCATATCGACGACCAGCTGGCCGTTGGTGGCGATCAGTGCTCGCGTGTTGCTGTTGGCGGCGGTCAGCAACAAGGTAATGGCGATCCCCAGCGCCACCACCACCAGGCCACCGAAGCTCAGCGCCAGGGTGGCGACGATCGACAATTGCCGCAGGCGCCGCGACTGCGGTCGCCCAAGACCGGGTGTATTGGCTATTGCCTGGATGTTGCCGCCCGGCCTGCGTCCGAGGTCGATATCGCTGGAGGTCGTGGTCATTGCCGCTGTGATATCTGCAGATCATGGCCGAAATTTGATGCGGCAAAGGAACGCAAGGCCGGGGGCGCCGGGGCTGCCAAAACCGGGACCGAGCAAACCATAACGGGGAATTGCGCAACTGACATGATGATCAATAGGTCACGATCTTAACGAGGCGTCCCGCTTTCGGTTCCTCGCCGGGCTTCAACTCGTTGAGCACGCGGAACCAGTCCTGCTTGTCCTCCGTCACCACCATTTGCGCCGAGAGCGAGGCCACGGTGTCGCCCTGCTTCACCTTGATGATATGGATGCGCTGCGGCCGGTACCGGCTGCCCTCGCTGGCGGAGATCTGCTGGAAGGTCTGCACCGATTGCAGCATCGTTGCGTCGTAGCTGGCGGAGACGCTGGGCGACATCAGGACCAGGAATTCATAGACCTTGCCTTCCGGATGGCGGATCAGCACCAGCCGCGCATCCGCTGTCCCGGCGCTGGTATTGGCCCGGGTGATGCCGGTCGCCGCCGGCATGCCGTTGATCTGCAGCGCCTGGATGTTGCGGAACGAGATGTTCTTATAGCCGGCGCCGGCGGCGATATAATCGGCGAGATCGCCCTGCGGCTGCGGATCGGCGACGTCCAACGCCATCGCCACACCCTTGGGGCCGCCGACCTGTACCTGGTCTGGTGTGTTGACGAGATGGAAGCCCTGCGGCGCCATGAAGCTGAAATGCAAGGTCGGGTGGATGAATTTCCGTCCCTCGATGACGCCCTCCTTGGGGTCATCGCCGAACATCATGCCGTCGATCTTGCGGAGATAGACCTCCGGTTCCAGCATGGCATTGGGTGCTGCCGGGCCGGCCTCGGCAATCGCCTTTTCCACCCGGTCGACGGTGCGCGGATGCGAGGCCATCATATTATTGGCGTCGACCGTCGAGGGGTCCTTGCCGGCGAGCTTGGCCTCGAGCTGGCTCTGCGCCCGGAGGCTGCCGAGGAACTCCGCCATGGCCTGGGGGTCATAGGTGGCGCGCTTCAGGTAGCGCACACCCAGTGAATCCGCCTCGAATTCCTGCTGCTGCGAATATTGCGCCAGCTGCACTTCGGCATGCTCGCCCATCTTCGAGCCCGCCCATTGAGCTCCGGCATTGCCGCCGAAAATGGCGCCGAGCAAGGTGGCGCCCATGACTTCCCATTGCGCCTGCTGCTGCTGGCCCATGCGTTCGGCCGTGTGGCGGGCATTGATATGACCGATCTCATGGCCAAGCACGCCGGCCACCTCCGCCTCGTTGCCGGCCAGGGTCAGGAGACCGCGGGTGATGTAGATATAGCCGCCCGGCACGGCGAAGGCATTCACATCCGGGGTATTGAGCACGGTGAAGGTATAGGTGACGTCCTTGCGTTCCGAGGTCGCCGCGACGAACTGGCCGATGCTGCTGACATAGGTGGTGAGTTCCGGTTTCTCCTGATAGGCTCCGCCAAATTCCGCCAGGATCTTCGGATGCTCTTTCTGCCCCATCGCCGCTTCCTGCTGGGGCGAAACCGAGGTCGAGAAGCTGCGGCCGGTGGCGGGGCTGGTCGCCGTCATGCAGCCGCTGACCAGGCTGGCCAGGGCAAAGCTGCTGCAAAGGCCGATCAGCAGGCGCTGCGTCATCGCCGAACTCCTCCCCCGCATGGTGCCGGTTCGCATCGAACCGGCCAGTTACGTTTTTTCGACGACCGCTTTGAGCCCGGTCGCAGACATCCAACCTAGCATTCCGATGACCCAGGGCCAAGCCACCGACCGTCTCAGGGGCCGATCGGGAAACTGCCGGGAAAGGCATTGGCGTTACGGCCAAGCCCAGGTAAAACAAGCCAAACTACCTTTGTAACGGAGTGCGATATGGCGTCAGAACGGCAGCCGGGCAGCCGGGATCTCTATCCGGCGATTGAGCCCTATGAGACGGGTTTCCTTAAGCTCGACGATCTCCATGAGATGTATTACGAGCTGTCCGGCAACCCGAAGGGCGTTCCGGTCGTCTTCCTGCATGGCGGCCCCGGGGCCGGGGCCAATGCCAGCCATCGTCGTTTCTTCGATCCGGCGCATTATCGCATCGTGATTTTCGACCAGCGTGGCTCCGGCCGCTCGAAGCCGCTCGGTGAGATCCGCAACAACACCACCCCGTTGCTGATCGCCGATATCGAGAAGCTGCGTCAGCATCTTGGCGTCGATGCCTGGTTCGTCTTCGGCGGCTCCTGGGGCTCCACCCTGGCGCTTGCTTATGCCGAACACCACCCCAGCCGGACCCGCGGCCTGGCCCTGCGCGGCATTTTCCTCTGCCGCAAATCGGAAATCGACTGGTTCCTCTATGGCATGAAGGAATTGGCGCCGGAGGCCTGGCGCAACTTCTCCGGCTTCATTCCGGAGGCTGAGCGGGGCGACCTCCTCACCGCCTATCATAAGCGCTTGATGGATCCGAATCCCGCCATCCATATGCCGGCGGCGCGGTCCTGGAGCGTCTATGAGGGTAGCTGCTCGACCTTGCTGCCGAGCCCGGAGACGGTCAGCGCCTTCTCCGGCGACGTGCTGGCGCTCGGTCTCGCGCGCATGGAAGCGCATTACTTCATCAACAACATTTTCCTGCCGGACAACTACCTATTGTCGCATGTCGACCAGATACGCCATATCCCTACGTTCATCGTGCAGGGGCGCTATGATCTGGTCTGCCCGATCCGGACCGCCGACGACCTGGTCCGAACCTGGCCGGAAGCGCGCTATCACATCGTGTCGGATGCCGGCCATTCGGCCATGGAGCCGGGTATCCGTGCCCATCTCGTCGCCGGTATGGACCGCTTCAAGGCGCTCGGCTAAACGGCGTGCCCTTTCGCATCGCCCGGTGGCGGTATCCCGGCAGCATGGCCGGCTATCGCCATCGGGCTGACTTTCGTTCCAGGGGTCGGCTGGCGCTTCAGGGCGCGGCTATAGCTTCACAGCTAATTGTAGCTCAGGCCCAGGCTTGGCTCGTTTTCGCCGCTTGAATTTCTTTTAGATTCAGTCGATTTTCGCTGAGATATTCCGGACCGACAGGCACGTCTAAAATTCCCGATGACACTGGTACTCGGGGAGGGCAGATCGGGGCAACGACGATCGGATGATGGATCGGTCGTCTGTTGCCGGCGATGTCGCGGAAACGCGCCGCCGCCAATGCGGATGATGATGGCCGGAAGATGAGGATGGTCGCCGTTACAGGGACGGCGCTTGAAAGCAAAAAAATGGCACGCTTTTCGAACTGGATTATCGGTCTTGTTGTGGTGCTGATCTTCGCCAGCGCCTGGTATCTGCTCAACCGCCCGGCCAATGAGCAGCCGTGGAATGGCGATGTTGGCGGTTTGACCTACACGCCGTATCGCACCTCGACCGATCTCCAGCATCTCTCCGCCACGCGCGAGCAGATCACCACCGATGTCGAGAAGATGGCGAGCATCACCAGCCAGATCCGCACCTATACGTCGACGGGTGATGCCTATTACGTGCCGGAGATCGCATCGAAGATGGGCCTGCGGGTGACCGCCGGCGCCTGGATCAGCGACGACGCCAAGAAGAATCAGGAAGAAGTCAGCAATCTGATCGACCTCGCCCATAATGTCGGCGGCGTCAACCAGCTGCTGGTCGGTAACGAGGTGCTCTATCGCCACGAGCTCAAGGACGAGCCCGCTCTGCCCGGCGATCCGCAGCCGAGCACGCCGGCCCAGGATCAGTCAGGCCAGCCGAAGCCGAGTGATATCGATCAGGCGCATGCGCGTGTCGATCACCTGGTGAAATGGATCAATTACGTGCGCAGCAAGGCTGACGGCATTCCCGTCAGCACCTCGGAGACCTTCGACTTCTGGCTGCCCTGGCCGCTGACCGACGGCAATGGCAAGCCGCTCGAAGGCGACAAGCTGGCGGCAGCGCAGGCGCATAATGAAGACGTGCAGAAGCTGGTCAACTCGGTTGACTTCATTGCCGTCCACATCCTGCCCTTCTGGAACGGCGTCAATGTCGATCGTGCCGTCGGCGCGCTCGATGACAGCGCCGATGAGGACGGCAATGCGGTGCTGCATGTCTATCACCGCCTGCAGCAGACCTATCCCGACAAGCGCATCGTGGTGACCGAAGTGGGTTGGCCGAGCCAGGGCCTCACCCAAGGCCAGGCCGAGGCCTCGCAGGTCAACCAGGGCACCTTCCTGCGCCGCTTCCTGCTGGCGGCGAAGAAGGAAGGGATCGACTACTTCATCATCGAAGCCTTCGACCAGCCGTCGAAGATGCAGAGCGGCGGTGGTGTCGAGGCCTATTGGGGCCTGTGGGATGCCAATGGTAATCCGAAGCCGACCCTTGCCGGCGTGTTGGTCAATAACCAGAACTGGCGTTCGCTGGCGATCGCGACGATTGCTCTGGGCCTGCCCTTCGTCTTCTGGGTTCTGCGCGCCAATTTCGATCTCAACCGTCGTGGCCGCATCTTCGTTGCCTTGCTGATGCAAGGCGGCGTCATGGTCGCCGTGGCGATCTATGCCCTCTATTCGACGCGCTATTTGACCTGGGTCGATATCGCGGCGCTGGGCATGGTGGCACCGGCGACACTTCTCCTGCTCTGCATCTTCCTGATCGAGGGTGCGGAGATGGCGCTCAATCTCTGGCTCGGCAAGACCTCACGCCGCCTGGTGCCACCACCGATCGACGGCAGCTGGAAGCTGCCCAAGGTCTCGGTGCATGTGCCCTGCTATAACGAGCCGCCGGAGATGATGATCGAGACCATCAAGGCGCTCGAGAAGCTGGACTATAGCGACTACGAAGTCCTGATCATCGACAACAACACCAAGGATGAAGCGGTC
>DATMUQ010000247.1:0-3661 GCA_035563795.1 Terriglobales bacterium
GATGCTCTCCGCGAGCGCCCCGCCGTTTTTCTCGCCGCCGGCATCGGTGTGACGCCGATGCTGGCCATGCTGCGCCACATCGTCTATGAGGGCATCCGCAAGCGCCGCATCCGCCCGACCTATTTCTTCTATGCCGCGCACAGCAAGGCGGAGCGCGCCTTCGATCGCGAAATCGCCCAGATGGTGGCGGCAAGCCAGGGTCAGAACGGCAAGCCCGCCGTGCGCGTCATCCGCGTGCTCAGCGATCCGACCGGTGCAGTGGAGGGCGAGGATTACGAGCTTGCCGGCCGCATCGAATTGCCGCTGCTGATGGCGGTTCTGCCCTTCAACGATTACGACTTCTATCTCTGCGGCCCCGGCGGTTTCATGCAGAGCCTCTATGACGGGCTGCGCGGCTTGAACGTCGCCGATGCCCGCATCCACGCCGAAGCCTTCGGCCCCGCTTCCCTCACCCGCAAGCCCGATGGCGGCACGCAACTGCCGGCGCATCTGACGCTGCCGCCGGCAACCGCTGCAACCAAGGTCAGCTTCGCGCGATCCAAGAAGAGCGCCGACTGGAAACCGGAGGGCGGCAGCCTGCTGGAGCTCGCCGAAGCGCAAGGCCTGCAACCAGAATTCAGCTGCCGCGGCGGCACCTGCGGCAGCTGCCGCACCCGCGTGCTCAAGGGCGCAGTCTCCTACACCAAGACGCCGGAAGCAGCCGTCGCGGAGAACGAGGCCCTGCTCTGCTGCTCGGTGCCGGCGAAGACAGATGACGGTGAGGCGTTGGAGCTAGATCTCTGATAGGCCGGCAACCATCGTTTGTAATCGCGTTGAATTACCTATCCTCCTGTCGCCCTCGAGTCTCTGGCGGCTATGAAATGAGAAGCGATCCGAAGTATCCTTCGCTTACCCCCTCACCCTGTCCCTCTCCCGCGGGGGGAGAGGGAACGCTGCTGCTCCGGCCTTTGCTTTCCGAAGGTATCTCGTCAGCGGCACCTGCTCTTCAATCATCGACAACGATGCTCGATTGATCCGACGGACTCGTTGGGCTCCCTCGCCCCTCGCGGGAGAGGGTGGGGGTGAGGGGGCCGCGGCTGAGATGCCAAGACAAGCGTGCCAGCTAGATAGCGATGGATCAAAGCCTGGGCATCGTAGAGACGAAATACGGCGGATGAGTGATATCCTGTCAAATGGCAGCAGCAACTGACATCACTTGCGTTGCTGATCAAAAGTTGACCTACACAGCACGCAACAATTGACGCCGCGTCATCGCTCCAACAGAGTGACCGTCCACCAGTTGGATGAGTGCGCATGCAAGACGACGATCTCAGCACATTCGCCGCCCAAGGTGCCGCCCCGCTGCCGCAAGCGGAGACAGCGGGCCATGTCGAACATGATGGTGCGCGCATCTGGTATGCGAGCTATGGCCCCGCCCAGGCAAAGACCGACAAGACCGTCATCCTGCTGCATGGCGGCCTCGGCCATAGCGGCAATTGGGGCTATCAGGTCCCTGCCCTCACCGAAGCCGGCTACCGGGTCGTCGTCATCGACAGCCGCGGCCATGGCCGCAGCACGCGTGACGAACGCCCGTACACATACGAGCTGATGGCCTCCGATGTCATCGCCGTGATGGACCAGCTCGGCATCGACCAGGCCGCCTTCGTCGGCTGGAGCGACGGCGCCTGCATCGCGCTGGTACTTGCGGCACAACATCCAGCTCGTTCCGCTGGGGTCTTCTTCTTTGCCTGCAACATGGACCCCAGCGGCACCAAGCCCTTCGATGAGAGCAATCCTCTGATCGGCCGCTGCTTCGGCCGCCATAGCAAGGATTACGCCGCCCTCTCGGCGACGCCGGACCAGTTCCAGGACTTCGTCAATGCGGTCAGCGAGATGATGAAGACCGAGCCCAATTACACCGCGGCGGATCTGGCCAGGATCAAGGTTCCGGTCACCGTGGCCCTGGGCGAGCATGACGAGTTCATCAAACCGGAGCATGCCGATTACCTGGCCGCCGCCATCCCCGGCGCCCGGCGCCTCACCATGCGCGGCGTCAGCCATTTCGCACCCTTGCAGCGGCCGGCCTTGTTCAATGCGACCATCCTGGATTTTCTCGGCAAGCTCTTGGCTTGACCAGCTCCGGATCTGCCCGTGCCTTAACCTGACAGCCCGGCGATTCGGCTTCGGCGACACGACGGAAAGGTTACTGCACCGGTCAAAAATAAAAGGCTCGATGCATATCCATGGCGTGACTATCTTGCACGGGGCCGAAACCAATCCCATGTACTAGGCCCTGCGCAGCGCCGGATCGGCCTATCGCGCAGCCGGCAAGCCAGCGAACTATCCTGTTGGAGGCGTTAGATGGTTGATACGGCATCCCTTTTCACCACGCTCGCGCAATCCACCTCGCCCGAGATTGCCCGCCGCCTGCGGGACTTGGTCGGTACCGCCCCCGATGCCGGCCTCAACCGCATCAATCCGCTGCGCTTCGCCGCTGAACACGGCTTCAGCGAGCGGGACAGCATCGCCGCCTTCCTGCACGGCACCCGCCTCGGCCTGTTCGAGCTCGGCTGGAACCTGCTCTGCCGCAGCTGCGCCGGTACTTTGCATGCCGGTGCCTCCCTGCGCGAGATCGACCAGGCGCGCTACAGCTGCACCTTCTGCGCCCTCGATACCGAGCCCACCCTCGATGAATCCATCGAGGTGACTTTCACCGTCAGTCCCCGCGTGCGCAAGATCGCCGCCCATGATCCGGAGAGCCTGGCGCTCTGGGACTATGCCCGGCAGATCTATTGGAGCTCTGCCATGGACCTGCCGGAGGGTCTCAATTCCTTGATGGGCGATGCGATCCTCGATGCGGTCGAGCTGCCGGCGCTCAACAGCACCAAGCGCCGGATTTCCCTGCCCAAGGGTACCGTCATCGTCTTCGATCCCGTCAGCCATGCCGGCCAGTTCATCGAGGTGGACGACAAGGCCACGGATCAGCCGCAGCAGCTCGCCGTCGGCCTCAACGATGCGCATGGGCAGCGCGCACCCGTCGCCTTGCATCAGGGGCCGCTCGACCTCGTGCTGGAAAACGCCACCTCCCACCGCACGCTGCCGATCGTCTGGGCGGCGGGTGACAGCCTGATGGAATTGATGGAACGGCGCCTGCCCTTCCTGACGGCAAAGCGTCTCCTCACCCACCAGACCTTCCGCGATATCTACCGCACCGATGTGCTGGATATCGACCAGCGCTTCAAGATCACCAGCCTCACCTTCCTCTTCACCGATCTCAAGAGCTCGACCGAGCTTTATGAGCGGATCGGCGATCTCGCCGCTTATGATCTGGTCCGCGCCCATTTCCGCGCCTTGACCGGCATCGTCGCCGAGGAAGGTGGCGCCATCGTCAAGACCATCGGCGATGCCGTGATGGCGACCTTTCCCACCCCGCGCCAAGGCCTCAGCGCCGCGTTGAGGATGCGGGCCGCAATCGACGAGATGAACCGGCGCAGCAACCGCGACGATCTCCGCCTCAAGATCGGCCTGCATGAGGGGCCCTGCCTCGCCGTCACCCTGAATGAGCGGCAGGATTATTTCGGTCAGACGGTCAACATCGCCGCACGCCTGCAGAGCCTTCTCGCCCAACAGGGCGCTGACCTCGGCATCGCCGATGACGGCGTCGGTGCTGAGGATGGTGCGC
>DATMUQ010000248.1:0-7098 GCA_035563795.1 Terriglobales bacterium
TTTGGCAGCCTCGCCTGGCAACATTTGACCGACCTCTCTTTTCTCAGCGCGGGATCCGATCTCGATCTCCTCTGGCCACTACCGGCCAGCGGTCTCGATGGATTGCTCACTGCCATCGCCCGGCTGGATCGACACGCACCGATGCGGATCGATGGCGAGCTCATCGGCACCCAAGGCGGCGTCAACTGGCGCGAGCTGCATGACTCCGCTGGCAACGAAGTCCTGCTCAAGGGCCGGCACGACGTCTGCATGATCGCGCGCAACGCTTTCCTTGAGGGAGCGCCGGCATGAACAACCGCTTACAGCTCCGGCAGATCCCGCGCGAACCGGTCGCCCGTTTCCGGGAGATCGGCGATCTTGCTGTTACCTGCCTGAAGCTGGAAGTCGCCACCTATCCCAAGCCGGGCCTGGTCAGCCATGTCGATAACGGTGCCCATCACGACATGGATGCCACCTTGCTCAATCGCAGTGCCGAAACCCTGCGGCCCTTTTTCACCGACCTCGCTGCTGCCGGTGCCGCCGGCGCTGGCATGGACCGGCTGCGCGCCATCGGGATCGCCGCCGAGCGCGAGATGCTGCTGGCAACGGGTGGCGTGAACACCCATCGCGGCGCCATCTTCGGCCTGGGTCTGCTCTGCGCTGCCGCCGGTTTCCGCGAAACCTATGCCGCCGATCACACGCTCGGCGCACTGATCGCCCAGGTCTGGGGCCACGATATTCTCGCGGGCCCGCAGCCTTTGCGCAGTCATGGCGCCGAGGCTGGCCGCCGCTATGGTGTCGGCGGTGCGCGCATGGAAGCCGCCCAAGGTCTCCCCGCTGTCTATGACATTGCCCTGCCCGCCTTGCGCGCGGCCCGCACGATCGCGGCTGGCGATGAGGAGGCGGCCCGCGTCCAGGCCTGCCTGCAACTGATCGCGCAAGTCGCTGATACCAACATGCTGCATCGTGGCGGCAGCGAGGGCCTGGCTTTCGCCCAAGGCGAAGCGGAAGCCTTCCTCGCGCAAGGGGGCATTGCCGCGGCGGATTGGCGCGACAATGCCATGGCCATCCACCGCGCCTTCACCGCGCGCAACCTCAGTCCCGGCGGCTGTGCCGATCTGCTGGCGATGGCGCTGTTCGTCGAGCGGCTGGAGCTGTGATGCTGGCGCTGCTCTGCGGCGGCCAGGGTCGCGTCTCGGCCGAGATGTTCGATCTCGCGGCCGCGCTGCCGGAAGCCGATGCCATATTCAAGACCGCCGAAGAGCTGCTCGGCAGCGATCCGCGCAAGCTGGTGAAAGAGGCCGAAGCGGATATCCTCTTCGCCAACCGCGCCAACCAGATCCTCTCCGTCACCGCCGCCTTGGCCAATTATGCCTGCATCATGGCCGCCTTGCCGTCCCGGATGGCCGTCACCGGCTACAGCGTCGGCGAGATGGCGGCCTGGAGCATTGCCGGCATCTGGTCGCCGCAAACGGCTTTGCGGCTCACCGCCCTGCGGGCGCAGGCCATGGATGCAGCGGATGGTGACCAGGGACAGCTCGGCTATATACGCGGCCCGGACCGGGCAGCGGTTGAAACCTTCGCCACGCGCCATCACTGCACCATCGCCATCGTCAATCCAGGCAACCTGCATGTGGTGGGCGGCCTGCGCGCTGACGTCACCGCATTGTGCCAGGCGGCGGAACAGGCAGGAGCCCAGCGGGCGGCGTTGCTCGATGTCCGGATTGCGTCGCATACACCGCGTCTGGCCGCCGCGGTTCCGGTCTTCCACGCCGCGTTGCGCGATGCCGGAAGTATCAAGCCCAGAGTGGGCTGCATTCTTCTTTCCGGCGGCGATGGCAGCCGCATTTTCCCGGTGGCGAAATCAGCCGACCGGCTGGCCGCACAGATTGCCGATCCCATCGATTGGGCAGCGACTTTGGAAGCCCTGGTCGAGCTCGGCGTCGATCACGTGCTCGATCTCGGCCCCGGCCATGCGCTCGCCGATATGATGCACGGCGCTTATCCCGATATCAGGACTTACGCCGTCGATGGCTTCCGCACGGCTGACGGTTTGCGCCACTGGCTGGGCACCATCCGTTAGAGCCGGATCGTTTTAGACGGAATCGCTTCGCGATTTTGTCTAAAACGTGAATCCGTCTCTCTTCAATTAGATAGAGGGCGATTCACGTTCTTGACGGAAGCAAGCCTGCTTCCGTCAAGAACGATCGCGCTCTAGTCGCTGCCGTTAGTCGCCCTCAGCCGGCGAGCTTCGCCAGCCTTTCGGCCATGGCATCGAGGAAAACCCGTACGCGCGTCGGCATCTGACGGTTCTTGGGGAACAGCGCGCAGATCGGCGCCGGATCGCTCTGCCAGTCCGGCAGGACGCGCACCAGTCTCCCAGAGGCGAGATCGGCCGCCACGTCGATCCAGGATTTCATCACCAGGCCACCGCCAGTCAAAGCCCAGTCATGCGCGAGTTCACCGCTCTCGCATTGCAGTCGCGACGACACCCTCACCTCGCGCGCTTCGCCTGCGCCATTGACGAGGTGCCAGTCGGCCTGGGTGTTGCGGTTATAGAGCAGGCACTCATGCTGCGGCAGATCCTCGGGCGTCGCCGGCATGCCGCGCCGCTTGAGATAGTCCGGCGCGGCCGAGATGACGCGGTGATTGTCGATCAGCTTCCGCATAATGAGATCGGAGTCCCGCGGCAGGCCGATACGGATGACGAGGTCCATCCGCTCATCGATGAGCTCGACCAGGCGATCGGTCAAAACGAGATCGACCGACAATTTCGGATAGCTGCCGATGAGATCGCGGCAGACGGCGCTGACATGGGCGCGGCCGAGCGCATGGGGGGCGCTGATCCGCAGCACACCCTGCGGCTCCAACCGGCCATGACCGAGCGCCGTTTCCGCCTCATCCACCTCGGCCAGGATCCGCTGTGCCCGATCAAAGAGAAGCTGGCCCTCTTCCGTCAAAGAGAGACGCCGGGTGCTGCGGGTGATCAGCTGGGTGTCCGTCCGCTGCTCGAGGGTTGCCAGCCGCTTGCTGACGACGCTCAAGGCCAGCCCCATTTCGCGGCCAGCGGCGGAGAGGCTGCCGGTTTTGACGATCCGCACGAAGGTCCGCAATTCCGCGATATCCGCCAGCATCTCGCCTACCCCAGCCTATTATTTCCATTTAGTGGAGATTGCCTCCATTTTTTGCAGGATAATCTTCCAAAAGGAGAAGAGCTACATCTTTTCTCACGGAGCCTGAAGGCCCCAGCACAAAACCCAGGAGAGGAAAGCAGCCATGACCAGCCATACCCCGACGATCCATCTGACCCGCCGCCAGGCCTTAGCCGGTGCTGCGACGGCCCTCGCCACCGCCGGCGTCACCGGTGCGCTCCAGCAGGAAGCCAATGCCCAGACCGCGACCGGTACGGATACCGGCGGCTTCTGGCCCAATGGCGCGCGGCTCGCGGTCAGCTTCTCCCTGATGTTCGAAGGCGGCGGCCAGCCGATCTCCGGTGCCGCCGGCGGCGTCCCCGAGCCGATCGAACAGGGTGTGCCCGATCTGCCGACCAATGCCTTCTTCGCCTATGGTCACTATGAAGGCGTCCCCCGCATTCTCGATCTGATGGACAAGCACGGCGTCAAGCTGAGTTCGTTCATGGTCGGCAAGGCGGTTGAAACCTCGCCCGACATCGCCAAGGAGATCGTGCGCCGCGGTCATGAAGCCGCCGCCCATGGCCGGACCTGGAGCAACTCCTACCAACTGCCGAAGGACGAAGAGAAACGTTTCATTGCCGATAGCGTTGAGACCATCGAGAAGGTCACCGGCCAGCGGGCGATCGGCTGGAATGCCTATTGGATGCGCAGCTCGGTCAATATCCTGGAGACGCTGCAGGATCTCGGCTTCCTCTATCAGATCGACGAGCCGAGCCGCGATGAGCCCTTCATCATCCCGGTGCGCGGCAAGGATTTCGTGACCGTGCCCTATACGTTCCACATGAATGACATCGTCGCCTATCCCTTCCAGGGCTGGAATCCGGCCGCCTATGAACAGGCGCTGAAGGATGAGTTCGACCAGCTCTATGAGGAAGGCACCAATCGCCGCCGCATGATGGTGATCAGCTTGCATGACCGCATCTCCGGCCATGCCGGCCGGGTCCGAGTGCTGGACCGCTTCCTGTCTTACGCCAAGAGCAAAGGCGATGTCTGGTTCGCCCGCAAGGATGAGATCGCCCGCTATGCGCTCAGCCATCGCAGCCAGACGCCCGTCATCAATCGCGGCTCGCCGCTGGTGACCGGCCTGCCCGGCCCGACGGCTTAACAGGCCCGGCCGCGTAAACGAACCATCATTCAAAACAGGAGAACCATCATGACCAACGTTTTGCAGAATGCCCGGGTCCTGGTGATCGGCGGCAGTTCCGGCATCGGCCTCGCCACCGCCGAGAAGGCCCTGGCGGCCGGCGCCGAGGTCACCATCGCCTCTCGCTCGAAGAACAAGGTGGATGAAGCCGTCGCCTCACTGGCCGGCAAAGGCAAGGTCCGGGGCGCCGTGCTCGACACCACCGATGCCGCTGCCGTCGACGCCTTCTTTGCCGGCGCGGCGGAATGGGACCATGTCGTCATCTCCGCCGCCCAGACCAAGAGCGGCCCGGTGCGCGGCCTCGATCTCGCCGCCGCCAAGGCCGCGATGGACAGCAAATTCTGGGGCGCCTATCACGTCGCCCGCGCGGCGAAGATCAAGCAAAGCGGTTCGCTCACTTTGGTCTCCGGCTTCCTCAGTGTCCGCCCCTCCGCCGGCGCCGTCCTGCAGGGTGCGATCAATGCCGCGCTCGAAGCCCTCACCCGCGGTCTTGCCCTCGAACTGGCACCGATCCGCGTCAATGCGGTCTCGCCCGGCATGATCGCGACGCCGTTGTGGTTGGGCCTGCCGGAAGAGAAGCGCGACGCCATGTTCGCGAGTGCCGCACAGCGCCTGCCGGCGCGCCGTGTCGGCCAGCCTGAAGACATCGCCAATGCCGTCCTCTATCTCGCCACCACGCCTTTCGCCACCGGTTCGACCGTGCTGGTCGATGGCGGTGGTGCCATCGCGTGAGGTCATGATGCTCGACCATGCCACGTTGCGAACCCATGACCTGGAAGGCACCCGCGCTTTTCTCGAAACGGTGCTGGATCTGAAGCCGGGTTACCGGCCGGCTTTCAGCTTTCCCGGCTACTGGCTCTATGACGGCCAGGAACCGATCCTGCATCTGGTTCCCGGCGAGGGTGGCAGTGTCAACCGCCGGGGCGAGACCATCGACCATATCGGTTTCCGCCTCACCGGCTATGACGCGTACCGCCGCAAGCTCGAGCGTCTCGACATTGCCTATTCGCGGATGGAACTGCCGGAACTCGGCGAGCGCCGGCTGTTCATCCAGACACCCACCGGCATTCTGCTCGAACTGGTGTTCCGCGAAAGCGTTGTACCCGGCGACAATCATCATCGACAGGAGGGATGATCATGCATAGGTTACTGGCAGGCATTACCGTTCTCGGCATCCTGGTTGCCGCCCCGGCTCTGGCGGATGAGGTCAAGATCGACGACCTGGTGGTCGCGACCACCCTTCCGGCGGCGCAGAAGAACGCCACCATCAAGGCGGCGACGGCCTTCTATCAGTTCTGGAACACCGGCGACGAGGCCGTGCTCAAGGCGGCGATCTCGCCCAACTTTGTCGATCACACCCTGCCTGAGGGCCGTCCCCAGGGTCCGACCGGCCCGGCTTTCGCCTCCGAGCATTTCCGTGCCGCTGTACCCGACCTGCGGGTCGAGGTTCGCAAGATGATCATCGCCGGCGATTATGTGACCGTGCATATGCAATTCACCGGTCATTTCACCGGCAGTTTCGGCGAGGTCAAGGGACAGGGCCAGTCGATCGATTTCATCGCCACCGACCTCATCAAGGTGACGAAGGGCCGCGTCACCGATAACTGGCATCTCGAGGACAACCTGACCCTGCTCTCGAAGATGGGGGTTGCCAAGGTCACGCAGTAGGCCGACCCTTGCCCCAGTGGCCCTGATCTGCGTCCGGAAGCCCGAGGTGCTCAATGAAGAAAGCGATCGTCACAGCGGTAGCCCTTCTCTTGTCCATCTCAACGGCCGCGGCCGATCCCAAGCTCGTGATCGTCGCGCAAAGCAGGACGATGATCTGGAATGCCGTCGCCGTGAACAAGGGCACGGTCTATGTCGCCGGGCCGCGCTGGACGGGATCGCAGGGGCCAGCGATCGCGCGCCTCGATGCGCATGGCAAGCTGGTTCCCTATCCGAACGCCGCCTGGAACGCCTGGCACACGGGCGCCGATCCATCGCATGCCTTCGTCAATGTGAATGCCATCCATCTCGACGCCAACGGTGCGCTCTGGGCGGTCGATACGGGCTCGCCGGAATTCGGCGGCAATCCCCTGCCAGGCGGCGCCAAGCTGGTCGCGATCGATCTTGCCAGCGGCAAGGTCAAACGTGTCATCGCTCTCAGCCCCGACGCGACCTTGCCCGGCAGCTATGTCGATGATGTCCGCTTTCAAGGCGATATCGCCTATCTGACCGATGCCGGCAGGCCCGGCATTATCGTCCTCAATCTCGCCACCGGCGCCATGCGCCGCGTGCTGGAGGATGTCCCGGCGACAACGGCGCGGGATGACCGGCCGATCATCATCGGCGGCACCATCCTCAGGGGACCCGATGGCCAGCCCTTGCGCGTCCATGCCGATCCGATGGAGGTCTCGCCGGATGGTCAATGGCTCTATTTCGGTACGCTGGAAGGACCGTGGTCGCGCATCGCCACCAAATGGCTCGATGACTTCACGGTATCACCAAAGGTGATCGCCGCCGAGGTTCAGCCCTGGGCCGATCTGCCGCCGGTCGGCGGCACGGCGATGGATGCGAATGGCGATCTCTATTTCAGCGATCTGGCCGCCTATGCGCTGAAGCGCCGATCGGCCGACAGCCAGGTGACCACCATCATCCAGGATCCGAAACTGGACTGGATCGATGCGCCGGTGATCGACACTCAGCATCGGATCTGGCTGCCGGTGCCGCAGCTCGACCGGGCAGCGATCTTTCACAACGGACAATCGCAGGTGCAATGGCCGGTGATGCTGTACCGGCTGG
>DATMUQ010000249.1:0-9512 GCA_035563795.1 Terriglobales bacterium
AACATCTCAATATCGGTGCGGCGCTGACGATCGGCCTGGTGCAATGCCTCGATGTAATCCCGGGTGTCAGCCGGGTGGGGATCGCCTTCACCGCCAGTCGCCTGCTGGGTTTCGAGCGACTGGAGGCGGCACGTTTCTCGCTCCTGCTGGGCTTGCCGAGCGGGGTCATTTTCATTCTTTACGAACTGTATCTGACCATTGCCGGCCAGATGGGAACGAACCCGGCGCCGATCGAGATATCGGCGGCCATCCTCGCTTTGATCGCGACCTTCGTCTCAGGCTTCCTGGCGCTCGGCTTCCTGATGTATTGGCTGCGCCGCGCCAGCGTCACGCCCTTCGTCATCTACCGGGTCGGCCTCGGCCTCTATCTTCTCTACATGCTGTACCGGGCGACGGGCTTCGCCTGCTAGAGCGCGATCAGATCGCCTCAGCATCACGGACAGTGTCAGGCGGGAACTGGTGTCTTGCCGAAGGCGACCTGCATGAAATTGTCATAGAGCCGGCGCGCATCGCGATTGAAATCCGGCATCAGCGCCGTCGCCTGCTGGTCGAGGCGCTGCATCGCGCCGCTGCCGAGGGCGGCATCGAGGGCGCAGGCATAGGCCGGCACCTGGGACCAATCGCCGACCGTATTGCTCAAGAGTTCGATATGGCATTGCAGGCCATAGGCGCGTGGACCGACACGCAGGGCCTGGATCGGGCAGAGTGGTGATTCGGCGAGGGCAATGCCGCCAGCCGGCAAGGTCTTCACTTCGGCGCCATGCCATTGCAGAGCGGTGAGGCGGCGCGGCAAGCCGGCAAACAGCGGATCGGCGGCACCGGCGGCATTGAGATCGATATCGAGAATGCCGACCTCCGGCTGCGCCATCTTGCCGACCGAGCCGCCGAGTGCGCTCGCCAGCAATTGATGTCCGAGGCAGAGACCGAGATACGGCATGTGGCGCTCAAGCACAGCCGCGCGAATCGCCTGTTTCTCAGCGATCAGCCAGGGATGCTGGTCTTCTTCCCAGACATCCATCGGTCCGCCCATCACCCAGAGCGCGTCATAGCGATCGAGCGCGGGGATCGGTTCGCCTTCATCCAATTCGACCGCATCCCAGGCGATGCCATCGGCAGCCAGGAAATCGCGCAGGATGCCGGGATGTTCGCAGGCGATGTGCTGAAAAACCAGAAAACGCATGATGGTCGCTGCTCCTTGCAAGCTCCAGGCTCAAGCTGTTCGGCCCAAGCTGTCGATGTATCACCTTGTCCTGTCTTGGCACGCCTTACTGGCCCGTGACCGGCGCATGACGCCGATAGCGTGCAAGATAGAGCGGTGCCACCATTTCAACCGGCGTCGGTGTGATGTCGAGATCCGCAAGGCCCCTGGCGCCTGGATCCACAATATTGTCCCGCCGCAACATGCGCACCTGATCGAGCGTCAAAGGCGGCGTCGGCAGCAATTGGAGGAAGGTTGCCTGCAGGCTGGCGATGGCAAAGGGGAGATCGATGATGCAGCGCCGCCGGTCGATCCAGACCAGCATGCGCTTGAGGAGATCGCGGAAGGCATAGACATGCGGGCCGCCGAGTTCATAGAGGCCGCCACTTGCCGCCGGCTGCTGCAACGCGGCCACAACCGCCTGGGCAACATCGCCGACATAGACCGGCTGGAAACGCGTTCCACCGCCGACCACCGGCAGGACCGGGCTCAGCGCGGCCATGCCGGCAAATCGGTTGAGGAAACTGTCTTCCGGGCCGAAGACGATGCTGGGGCGCAGGATGGTGGCGTCGGGAAAGGCCGCCTGCACCCGCTTTTCACCCTCGGCCTTGCTGCGGGCATAGGCGGCCGGGCTGGCAGGATCGGCGCCGATTGCCGAGATATGGACGAGGCGGGTGACGCCGGCGCTGCGTGCGACCTCCGCGACCATCCCTGCGCCCGCGGCTTGGACGGCAGCGAAACGCTGCGCGCCGGATTCGAACAGGATGCCGACCAGATTGATGACAGCGCTGGCGCCGATGATTGCCGATTCGAGGGAGGCGCGATCGCGGATATTGACGGCGATCGGCTCGATCTGGCCGACATCGCCCAATGGCTTCAGGAATAGCGCGCGTTCGGGGCGGCGCGTGGCGACGCGGATGCGGCAGCCCGTCGCAGCCAGCTTTTCGACGACATAGCGGCCGATGAAGCCCGAGCCGCCGATCACGGTAACAATGTCATCCGGTCCAATCGTGGTCATTTTCACCCCGACTTTGCCTGCCCGACAGCGATCCTGGGCCGGCGATCCTGCATCGCGCCGCCGCGGTGGCGCCGGAAATAGTACCTAGCTATTTGGTACCATAAACACTGTCCTGGGACAGACGACACAAAAAGTCAAAAAAGGGCGTTGACTTTGCTTCTATTCTGAACAGAATGCGCCGCGCCGCGTATGGCGCCAGGGAACTCCAAATCGGACCCCAGGCACCTATGCTCGGCCCAGGTGGCGGAATTGGTAGACGCGCAGGTTTCAGGTACCTGTGGGGCAACCCGTGGAAGTTCGAGTCTTCTCCTGGGCACCATCCTTCAAGTAGTCTCTGCGCGGTTTGCGGCGCCCAGCCGATCGGCGGTGGGCGCCGAACGGCTTTGCCAGTCAATAGCGCAGGATTTTGGGATGACCATTCACGTATATCGCGGTGACCTGCCGGACGGTTTGACTCTTGGTCCGGTGGTGGCGATTGATACCGAAACCATGGGCCTTAATCCGGCGCGCGATCGGCTGTGTCTTGTCCAGCTATCCGGCGGCGATGGCGTCTGCCATCTGGTGCAGATTCCCCTGCTGCGGCCGGGCCAGATCCATCATGCGCCGAATCTGAAGGCGTTGTTCGAATCGCCGCAAGTCTTGAAACTGTTCCATTTCGCGCGTTTCGATCTGGCCGCGCTCAAGACCTATCTCGGTGTCACCTGCCAGCCGGTCTATTGCACCAAGATCGCGTCGAAACTGGTCCGTACCTTCACCGACCGCCACGGGCTCAAGGATCTCTGCAAGGAGCTGCTGGGCGTCGAACTGTCGAAGCAGCAGCAATCTTCCGACTGGGGAGCCGAGGAATTGACCCCCGAGCAGCAGAAATATGCTGCGTCGGACGTGCTTTACCTGCACCAGTTGAAAGCCAAGCTGGACCCCTTGCTGGCGCGCGAAGGGCGCAGCGAGATTGCCGAAGCGTGTTATCGGTTCCTGCCGACCCGAGCGGTCCTCGATCTGGCAGGTTGGGAAGATCCCGATATCTTCCATCATTGATCGTAGGATTAACCAAATCCCACGGCTGACCTTAGGCTGACTTTCGCCGTCCCCAATGAGGGATAAAACCTTGTAGATTCGGGGGGTAAGCGGCGTTATGGTCGGGTGGGTTTCGCAATAGAGAGTTTCATGTCGAATATCATCCCGGTCGATCGACCATCACCGGACCAGCAGGTTGTGAACCACGCTCAGGAAGGCCTGGCAGCGGCGGACCGCGTGTTGCGCTTGGAAGCGACGGCGCTCAACCTTCTGGCGGATTCGCTCAATGAAGCATTTCCGCAGGCGCTCGATTGCATCGAAGCGATCAAGGGTCGGCTGATCATCACCGGCATGGGCAAGAGCGGCCATATCGCTCGCAAGATCGCGGCGACCTTCGCCTCGACTGGTACGCCGGCGCAATTCGTCCATCCGGCAGAAGCCAGTCATGGCGATCTCGGCATGGTGACGGACAAGGATGCGGTGCTGGCGCTGAGCAATTCCGGCGAGACCTCGGAGCTGTCCGACGTCATCAATTACACCAAGCGCTGGCATATCCCGCTGATCGCCATCACCAGCGTCGCCGACAGCGCGCTCGGTACGGCCGGCGATATCGTGCTGGCTCTGCCGAAGGTGGCAGAGGCGGGATCGATCGCCCTTGCGCCCACCACCTCGACCACCATGATGCTGGCTTTGGGCGATGCCTTGGCAATTGCGCTCCTCGAGCGCCGTGGCTTCTCGGCTGAGGATTTCAAGGAATTCCACCCGGGCGGCAAGCTTGGCCAGCGCCTGCTGCGCGTCTCCAATCTCATGCATATCGGCGGCGAGCTGCCGCTGGTCGCCGAGACCGCGTCGATGTCGGAAGCGCTGTTGGTGATGACGGCAAAGACCTTCGGTTGTGTTGGCGCCGTCGATCCCGCCGGCAACCTGACCGGCATCGTCACCGACGGCGACTTGCGACGCCATATGGGCGGCAATCTGCTGCAGATGTCAGTGGCCGAAGTGATGACGCCGCATCCGCGCTCGATCCGGCCCGCTGCTCTGGCAGCGGAGGCGCTCGGCATCATGAACGAGAAATCGATCACCAGCCTGTTCGTTGTCGAAGGAGAACGTCCGATCGGTATCATCCGCCTGCATGATTGCCTGCGGGCCGGTCTGGTCTGATCGGGTGCGCCGTGGCTGACAAGCAGACCGCCACCAAAACAGCCCTTGAGTCGGCACCCGCCGATCCTCAGGCTGCCGCGGCGGTCGAGCAGGATCGCGAGCTGGATTTCGCGCGACAAGAGTTAGCATCGGAAGGCCCGGCGTCGGAAGCTCTGGCGCCGGAAGCTCTGGCGAATGAACAGGCCGCGGCGGAGCAGCCGGCAACAATGCTGCCGCAAAAGCCGACGGCATCGCTCTTCAACAAGCCGGCGGCCGAGCCAGGCAGCATTGCGGCCGCACCGACCGATGCGCAGGGCTTGCGCGGCAACCCAGCCACGCCAATGCGCCGCCGCCGCCGCTCTGTCCGGTTGACCGCGGTCAAGTTTGTGCTGCCGGTGGTCGCTTTGGTCACGGTCGGCTACCTGACCTATTGGTGGTATGTTCATAACCGGGAAGCCGTCATCACGGTGGTGACGCCGGACAAGCCCTCGGCCAATCCGCCGATGATCACCGTCAACAATTTCAAATACAGCGCCACGGACAGCCAGAGCCGGCCCTATACGATCACGGCCGATTCGGCGGCGCAGCCGCAGGACAAGGCGATCGACATCATCAATCTCACCCGGCCGCAGGCGAATTTCACCCTGGCGGGCAATCACTGGATGACGATCACCGCGCAGAACGGGGTCTATCACCGCGAGGCCGATACCGTCGATCTCAGCGGCAACGTGACCCTGGACCATGATAACGGCATGACGTTCCATACTGCGACCGCACAGGTCGACATGAAGGCCAAGATCGCGGCCGGATCGGACCCGGTCCAGGGGCAGAACGACACCACCCAAATCAATGCGCAGGGTTTCAAGGTTCTCGATGATGGCGATGTGATCATCTTTACCGGTAAGACCCTGCTCAAGCTCCATAACAAAGGAAAGGACGGCAGCGAATGATGCCGCGTTTATCAGCTCTGCTCGCACCATTGTTGTCGCGGCATCGGGCGATGATAACCGTCAGGCCGACGCGCGCTGCGATCCTGGTTGGCGGCGCCAGCCTGCTCCTGGCTCTGGCGGCAAGCGGCGCGACCTTTGCGGACAGCACCACCAACGCAGCCCCGGCGGCCAGCACGGCATCGACGACCGGTGATGCGGCGAGCGGTAATGCGACGACGAGCAATGCGACAACGGGCGGCACCGCCGCTGCCAACAGCTCGGCCAGCACCGACAACAACGGCGGTGGCTTCGATATCAGCGGCAACAAGCCGATCGATATCAGCGCCGACAATGGCATCGAGTGGCGCAAGCAGGACAAGGTCTATATTGCCCGGGGCAAGGCACTGGCGGTGCAGGGCGACCAATCCGTCGCCGGCGATACGCTGATGGGCTATTACAGCACCGACAGCAATCACATCGATCGCATGACCGCCGATGGTAATGTCGTCATCAAGAACACGTCGCAGACGGCTTACGGCGATCATGCCGATTACGACACCAATACCAAGCTGCTGGTGATGACCGGCAATAACCTGAAATCGGTGACCGATAAGGGTGATGTCATCACGGCACGCGACCGCATGGAATATTGGAAGGACCGCGATACCGTCGTTGCCAAGGGCAATGTCTATGGCGTCCATGGTGACACTAAGGTGCATTCGGATCTCGCCAACGGCTACTTCCATGCCGATTCCACCGGCAAGAAGGTGCTCTACCAGCTCGAAGCGATCGGCAATGTCCGCACCGACACCACCAAGCAGACCGCTTATTCCGACAAGATGGTCTATAATCTGGAAACCAAGATCGCGGTGCTGATCGGACATGTCCGCATCCTGCAGGGCAACAACACCTTCACCGGCGATCGCGCTGAAATCAACACGGTGACCAATGTCAGCCGCCTGCTCTCGGATCCGGGCAAGCCAAACGGCCGCGTCCATACCACGATCGGGCCGAAGTCGAACAATTCGTCGAGCACATCCACACCGGCCGACGGCTCCAAGGCCGGCGCCACGGATTCGGGAACCACGAAACAACCATGAGCAAGCGTAACGGCGGCGCCAAGCATCGCCAAAGCAACGGGCAGTCGGGCAACAGCCAGGGAAGCACGGGCCACGGAACCGCAGCGGCGGGCCAGCACGCGCCCCATACCATCATGGTGCATGGCGTTGCCGTCGACCCGAAAGCGATCGACGGCCTCGTGGCTTATCATCTTGGCAAGCAATATCGCACCCGACCAGTGGTGCGCGATGTCACCATCGGCGTCCGCCGCGGCGAAGCGGTCGGCCTGTTGGGGCCGAACGGCGCCGGCAAGACCACCTGCTTCTACATGATCACCGGCCTCGTGCGTCCCGATGCCGGTGCCATCTATCTTGATGGCGCCGAGGTGACCGAACAGCCCATGTATGAGCGCGCCCGCAGCGGCGTCGGCTATCTGCCGCAGGAAGCCTCGATCTTTCGCGGCATGACGGTCGAGCAGAATATCATGGCGGTGCTGGAGGTGGTCGATCGCGATGCGGCCTCGCGCCGCGCCAAGCTGGACCGGCTGCTAGGCGAGTTTTCCGTCAGCCATCTGCGCAAGGCACCGGCTTTGGCGCTCTCCGGCGGCGAACGGCGCCGGGTCGAGATCGCCCGCTGCCTCGCCACCAATCCGCATTACATCCTGCTGGATGAACCGCTGGCCGGCATCGACCCGATCGCCGTGGCGGATATCCGCGATATTGTCTCGCATCTCAAGGATCGCGGCATCGGCGTGCTGATCACCGATCACAATGTCCGCGACACCCTGGAAATCGTCGATCGTGCCTATATCCTGCACGAAGGCGAGGTGCTGCGCGAAGGAACCCCGCAGGAAATCGTCGCCGATGCCGCCGTGCGACGCGTCTATCTCGGCGAATCCTTCACCCTCTGATCTCTTTCTGCCCGTCCGATCTTTTCCAGTCCGCGCCGGCGATGCTCCGCTGGTCGCCCGAACGGCACCTTAAAGCTTGCCGTGCAAGTTTCATGCTAACCTGCTAGTCTCAGTTCCATCATGGCAGTGACTCAACGACTAGACTTACGCCAGTCTCAGACGCTGGTCATGACTCCGCAGTTACAGCAGGCGATCAAGCTGCTGGAACTGTCGAACCAGGAATTGACCAGTTACGTCGAGCAGGAACTCGAACAGAATCCGCTGCTGGAACGCGGCGAGGATGCGCGTTCCGAATATGGCGACGCAATTACAGCCGAATCCGGCGAGGATGGCGGCCGCGACGAAGCCGACATGGCCGCCAATCGCGACCGCGGCGACCCGGTCGACGCGACCGAATACAGTCGGCGCGAAACCCTGCCGGACGAACGCGATTCGCCGCTCGATACCGATTACGAGAACAGCTATAGCAGCGACAACGGGGCCGAGAGTGCCGCCGCGGTGGTTGAGCTGGCCGGGCTCAATTCCTGGCGCAATGCCGGTACCGGCGGCCGCAGCGATTTCGGCGACGAGGACGGCTTCGAGCAGACGCTGTCGCGCGAGATCACGCTGCATGAGCATCTCGAGCAGCAGCTCGGCCTTGATGTCAGCGATCCGACCGATCGCCTGATCGGCCTGCAGATCATCGATCTCGTCAACGAGGCCGGCTATGTCAGCGGCGATCTCGATGCCATCGCCCAGCGTTTGAATTGCAGCCTGGAGCGTGTCGAAGCGGTGCTGCTGCGCCTGCAGCAATTCGATCCCGTCGGCATCTGCGCGCGCAATCTCGCAGAATGCCTGGCGCTGCAATTGCGCGAGCGCGACCGCCTCGATCCTGCCATGCAGACGATGCTGCAGAATCTCGATCTCCTGGCCAAGCATGACCGTGCGCAATTGATGAAGCTGTGCGGCGTCGATGCCGAGGATCTCGCTGATATGGTGGCGGAGATTCGCAGCCTCAATCCGCGTCCTGGCGCCAGTTTCGAACATGTGACGGCACAGACGGTGGTGCCGGATATCCTGGTGTTCCGCCAGCCCGATGGCACCTGGGGTGTCGAGCTCAATGCCGAGACCCTGCCGCGCCTGCTGGTCAATCAGCACTATTACACCACGGTTTCAGCGAAGACCCAGAACAAGCAGGAACGCGATTACCTCACCGAGCGTCTCTCGGCCGCCAACTGGCTGGTGAAGACCTTGCATCAGCGGGCGACGACGATTCTGAAGGTCGCTGCCGAGATCGTGCGCCAGCAGGAAGCCTTCTTCGTGCATGGCATTCAGTACATGAAGCCGCTCATCCGCCGTGACATCGCGACGGCCATCGAGATGCATGAGAGCACGGTCAGCCGCGTTGCCACCAACAAGTAT
Source organism: Terriglobales bacterium (assembly GCA_035563795.1). Taxonomy (GTDB): domain Bacteria; phylum Pseudomonadota; class Alphaproteobacteria; order Dongiales; family Dongiaceae; genus Dongia_B. The sequence goes on from DATMUQ010000249.1 coordinate 8,670, forward strand.
ATGGCGACGCCGCGCGGTCTCTTCGAAATGCGCTATTTCTTCTCGGCGGCGATTCAGGGCGCCGATGGCGCCGCCAGCCATTCTGCTGAAGCGGTACGTTCGCGGCTGAAGGAATTGATCGACGCGGAACCGGTCGATGCCGTTCTGTCCGACGACCAGCTGGTCGTCATTCTTAAGGAACAGGGCGTCGACATTGCCCGGCGGACGGTTGCTAAATATCGGGAATCATTGAAAATTCCTTCCTCCGTTCAGCGTCGGCGCGAGAAGGCCTTGCGTTCTGGCTGAGGCTGGCTACATGATTCAAACCGGGAGGGTTCGCAGGCGACCCGGGGGCAACCGGGCGACTTGAATGCAAATCCATCGGGCCGAAGAAAGTCCTAGTTGGCACCCTTGACTCGCTCAAGGGTGGTTCTTATGGTCCGGCCGCTTTGCGTCAGTCGGGATCGGGAACGGCCGTGGACGCCGGAAACAGCTTTGGCCCGTTAACCTGGACGTAGGAAATGAACCTGACCGTAAAAGGTAAGAATATCGATGTCGGCGATGCCCTGCGTAGCCACATCGGTGACAGCCTGGACAGCATCTTCGGCAAGTATCTTTCCAATCCGATCGAAGCGACCGTCACCCTGTCGAAGCAGGTTCATCTCTTTTCGGCGCAGATCTCCGTCCATATCGGTCGTGGCATCCTGGTTCAGTCGGAAGCGCAGACCGATCAGGCCTATAGCGCCTATGACCAGGCGGCTGAGCATCTGACGGCGCGCCTGCGGCGTTACAAGCAACGTCTGCGCGACCATCATCGTGCCGATATCGAGACGCAACGCGCGGCGCAGTATGTCGTTGCGGCGG
>DATMUQ010000250.1:0-6063 GCA_035563795.1 Terriglobales bacterium
GGTCGAAGAGTTCGGTCAGCCCGGCAAAACCGCCGCGGCCATAATCCTCGCCCTCCGGTCCGCTCGCCGCTGCCGATTTCAGATCCCAGCCGGCGGAGAAGAAGCGGTCGCCGGCGGCGGTGACGATGCAGCAGCGCAAGGCGGGGTCGTCGCGATAGGCGATGAAGGCTTCGCCCAAGGCCTGGCTGAGGCTGTTATCGATGGCATTGGCTTTCGGCCGGTCCAAGGTGAGGGTCAGCAGCGCGTCTTTGCGCTCGATATGCAGGCCGCGATCCATGGGCTTTCCTTCGTCGTGATGGGATCAGAGGAGATCGGCGATCTCGGAGAGAGCGCGATGCAAAGCATCGTCGCGAAACTGCGGCAGCATCCGGCGGATTTCGGCCTGCAAGGCCGCATCGGCGAGCGGTGGCAGCGGACCTGTCGCATTGTCCTGTTCGGCGCCGGATGATGCGGGTGGCAGCAGAGCCATGAGCCGGATGGCGATATCCGGGCGCTGCGCTTGCGCGCGCCAGCGCCGGATCAGATCAAAGGCCTCGGCGACGCTCAGATAGCCGGCATAAGTATTCGCTGCCTCATCCAGATAGCAGACCGGTGAAGCTGGCGGTGAACGCTCTTCCGCCATCGACGGCAACTCCCTGTTGATCCTGGCTCCCGGTGATACCAAGCCTGTCAGCCGACTTCAGTCGACCACACGACCGGACTCGGTGACAATCATATTCATCGGAATGTCATGGCCCTGGGGATGAATGGTCGGGATCTCCTGGCAATCGAAACCGATGCCGATCACCTGCCAGTCGCCCTGCAGATGCGCCAGGGTGCGGTCGAAATAGCCGCCGCCATAGCCCAGCCGGAAGCCGCGCGCATCGAAGCCAACCACAGGGGCGAGGAAGATGCCCGGCGTCACCCGTTCATCGGTGGCCGGGATGGGAATATTGAGAATGCCAGGCTCCATCTTGCAGCCGGGTGTCCACGGGCGGAACACCATCGGCTGACCTTTCACCGGGACCGTCGGCAAGGCCAAGGGCACGCCGGCGGCCGAAAGCTGGCGCATCAGCGGACGGAGATCCGGTTCACCCTTGAAGGGAATGTAGAAGCTGATCGGGCCCTTGGCGGTCTTCAGGAGCGGCTCCAGCGTGCTGGCGATCCGCCCGGTCCAGCCCTCGCGCGCGGCGGCCGGCTGTTGCAGACGCAGGGCAATCAGCCGCTCGCGTTCGCTTTTGCGCCAGGACTTGATTGCGGCTGCCGTCAAGGTGGTGGTGGTCATCAGTAATGTCCTTCAAATCGGATCAGAGGCGATGTGACAAACAGGTCCATATCTCTGACGCATTCTCGGCGGTGAATGATGTGGTTTCGGTGGGAAGATGCGGCAGCGCAAAAATGCAACATCTCGATGTGACGTCGACCAAATGTGAAAGATACTTAAGGGGAATAGTAGGATCGAAGATCGATCCGGCGGGCGTGCAATTTTTGCAGATGACCCAGTTTGGAATGCAGGGACCTGCGACAAAAATAAAGACGGGATAAAAGCACGAAATGCGCCCGCGAAGGCAGTGGGGCACGATCGGCCGAGGCTAGCCGCGAGCCTTCTCTTCCCAACGACCGGTTTCGGTCTGCTGGTAATAGATCAAGGTATGGCCGGCGGCCTTGTAGTCGCGCCATCTTTGCCGCGCTGCAGTAACGACGGTCTCGTCATTGCCGTCGAACAGCTCGCAGACGAGTTCAAAGGGCGAGAGATCGTCCCGCAGGGCACCGTCGCACAGGAACAGCAGCTGGGCGCCATTGGGATTGTCGGCGCTGTCGGTGAGAAAAATCGGCTGCGCGGCGGGCTCGCCATCCTTGGGCGTGCCATGCGGCAGGAAGCTATCGGGACGGTAGGTCCAGAGATGGGCGGCCATCGCCTCGACCCGCTCGCCTGAGCCCAGCGCCACCAGAGCGCGCTGGCCGCGGCCATAGGCACGTTCCAGCATGGTTGGCAGAACGTCTTCCAGCCTGGCGCGTTGCAGATGGTAGAAGCGGATTTCGGTCATGTCAGCCGTTCGGGCGGCGAAAGCGATCGGCCGGCCCTTCACGCGGAAGGGCCGGCCGAAAGAGCTTAGTCTTCGTGATTGGCGGCGATGAACTGGTCGAGCAGACGCACGCCGAAGGCGGTCGCCCCCTTCGGGCAGGTCGGTGCATCCTTGTCGGCCCAGGCCATGCCGGCGATGTCGAGATGCGCCCAGGCAACGCCCTTCTGCACGAAACGTTGCAGGAACTGGGCGGCGGTGACGCTGCCGGCATTGCGGCTGCCGCTGATGTTCTTCATATCGGCGGCAGGTGAATCGATCAGGCGGTCATAGGCCGGGGCCAGCGGCATGCGCCATAGCAACTCACCGGTCGCCTTGCCGGCGGCGGAGAGCTGATCGGACAAGGCATCGTCATTGACGAACATGCCGGCCTGATGGGTGCCAAGCGCGATCAGGATGGCACCGGTCAGGGTGGCGAGGTCGATCATCACCGAGGGCTTGTAGTGTTCCTGGGTGTACCACATGGCATCACAGAGCACGAGGCGGCCTTCGGCATCGGTATTGAGCACTTCGATGGTCTGACCTGACATCGAGGTGACGATGTCACCGGGGCGCTGGGCCTTGCCGTCGGGCATGTTCTCGACCAGGCCGACGACACCGACAACATTGGCCTTGGCCTTGCGGGCGGCGAGGGCGCGCATGGCACCGATGACCGCTGCCGAGCCGCCCATGTCCCACTTCATGTCTTCCATGCCGGCGCCGGGCTTGAGCGAGATGCCACCGGTATCGAAGGTGACGCCCTTGCCGATCAAGGCGACCGGCTTCTTCTTGCCGTCCTTGGCACCGTTCCAGCGCATGACCACCAGCTGGCTCTCGCGTTCGCTGCCCTGGCCGACGCCGAGCAGCGCGCCCATGCCGAGCTTCTTCATGGCGCTTTCGCCCAGTACCTCGACCTCGACGCCGAGGCTCTTCAGGCTGCGCGCCTGTTCCGCCAGGCTTTCCGGATAGATCACGTTGCCGGGCTCGGAGACGAGGTCGCGGGCGAAATCGACGGCATCGGCGATCTTGTCGAGCGGATCGAACAGCTTCTTGGCGGCGGCCGGGTCGCTGGTCAGCACCGTGAACTTCTTCAGGCTCGGCTTCTGTTCCGGCTTTTCCTTGGTCTTGTACTTGTCGAAGCGGTAGGCGCGCAGGCGGGCGCCATAGGCGACCTGTGCCGCCAAAGCAGCTTCGCTCAACGTGGCGCCGGCAGGGGCTTCGACCTGGATCGCCACTTCCTTTTCACCAACGCCGTTCAGTGCTGCGACCAAGCGACCGCCCACTGCCTGGGCGGCGAGATTATCGAGCTTCTCGGGGGCGCCCAAGCCGGTCAGCACGAGACGCTCGGCCTCGAGTCCCGCCGGGGCCAGGATGGTCAGCATCTCGTCAGCGTTGCCCTTGAAGCGGCTGGCGCCCAGCGCCCGGGACAGGGCGCCCTTGCCCAGTTTTTCGATCTGCGTCGCCAACTGCCCCAGCTTGCGCTGTTCCGAGACGACAGCGACCAGGGTTCCTTGGGCCGGAAGCTCCGGCTTGGCAAAGGCAATCTTCATTGTTTCCTCGCTGATTGATGATCGATAGCCGATGGCGCGGGGAAGCTCTGCGAGAAGTTATCCACAGGCGTCATGCGCCAGTTGCAGCAGAAATAGCATAGTCACATCTGTCGCGCCACGTTCCCTCCGGCTTTCTGTGAGGGCCCGTGATTTGGCTGTAAGGCCATGAAATCAGTGGACGAATTGACTTAAAATGGTAGGTTAGCGCGACTGATAAGGGGATTGCGTTTCGCCTGGGCCTGCCCCGGGGCGCAGAGTTTGGGGGTGGCCGATGACTGACGGTAAGACGTCGCCGGCCCGATTGATAAGGAATGAGTGGTCGATGCGGTCATGGCTTACCGGCAAACTCTTGCCCCGGCTTGCGCTCGGGGTCTGCCTAAGTGTCGCCTGCAGCGTCGTCCAGACCGCGATAGCGGATGATGAATCGGCGATTCCGAATAGCGGACCGATCAAACAGTCTTTCCCCAAGACACCCAAGCCGGCGGCGCCGGCAACCAATCTGCCCAATGATTCGACGGTGCGCGTCATCGCCGATGAAACTGCCTATGACAAGGATCTCGGCGTCTATGTTGCCCGCGGCCATGTCCAGGTCAGCAAGAACGGCAAGGTGGCGATGGCCGACACCATTGCCTATAACGAGCGCACCAAGCGGATCATTGCTTCCGGCCATGTGGCGATCCTGGAGACGGACGGCAGTACGTATTTCGGCACCTATGCCGATATTACCGACGACTTCAACGACGGTTATATGGATGGCTTCCGGGGGTTGATGGCCGACCAGTCGCGCCTCGCCGCCAATAAGATGACCCGGATCGACGCCACTCATACCCGGCTCAACCAGGCGGTCTACACGCCCTGCCTGCCCTGCCAGACCGATCCCAGCCGGACGCCGCTCTGGCAGGTGAAGGCGGCAGAAGTCATTCGCGACACGGATGCCCAGACCATTACCTATCACGATGCGTGGCTGGAAATGTGGGGCGTGCCGGTCTTCTGGACGCCGTATTTCCGTCATCCGGATATCGGCGTGCAGCGGCAATCGGGTCTGCTGTCGCCAGGCTTTGCCTATTCGAAGAAGGGCGGCTTCCAACTGCGCATTCCTTACTTCCAGACCATCGGCCCAGATAAGGACTTGACCTTCACGCCGGTTTTCCGAGTTGACGGCGAGCCTGACAGCAGCCCCGGGGCCATGGGCATGATTCAGTACCGGCAGCGGATAAATGACGGCATGTTCTCGCTGACCGGCTCAATGACGGTCCAGGACCGCTTCAGCTCATCAGGCAACAACGTCCACAACGACTCCTTCCGCGGGCATATCGAGGGCACCGGCCTGTTCGATCTCGACGAGAACTGGCGCGCCGGTTTCGACTTCAAGAATACGACCGACAAAGATTACCTGCGTGACTACCATCTCGGTGCTACCCGCTGGCTGGAAGACAATGCTTATGCGGAAGGCTTCTTCGGCCGGTCCTATGCCTCGGCACAGGCCTATTCCTTCCAGAGCACCAAGGACGATCTGGACGGCGAGACAGCCCCCTTCGTTACCCCGAAGCTCGACTACAATTTCATCAGCGAGCCGATGTGGGCGAATTCGTTCGTTTCATTCGATGCTGGCACGATGAATATCGTGCGTCGCGACGGCGAGAATCAGTTCCGGCTGTCCGGCGCGCCCTCCTGGACGCTGCCCTATACCAGCCCGTTCGGCGACATTTACCGCCTGACCCTGTCCGTGCAAGGTTCCTTCTATGCCTCGCACGACATCAATGAGACAGCCGATGATCCCTCGGCGTCGAATTCATCCTTCAGCGGCACCACCGAACGCATCCTGCCGAAGGCGGATCTGCTTTGGCGTTATCCGTTCATCCGGCCAGGTGAGAATTTCACCCAGGTCATCGAACCGATGGTGCAGGTGGTCGCGGCGCCGAAATTCGGCAATTCCAGCCAGGTGTCGAACGAAGACAGCCGCTTCTTCGAACTGGATGAAAATCGCCTGTTCTCGGCCAACCGTTTCGTCGGTATCGACCGCTATGATACCGGCTCCCGCGTGACCTATGGCCTCAACTGGACCGGTTATTTCAACCAGGAGGGACAGACCAACGTCTTCCTCGGCCAGAGCTACCAGTTCCTCAAGGGCGAACACGACCAGGATCTCGAGAAGTCCGGTATCGACCAGTCGTTCTCGGACGTGGTCGGCCGCGCGACATTCTCGCCCAATCAGTATCTTGATCTCAGCTATCGCTTCCGAACCGATACGCATGGCTGGGACATGAAGCATCAGGAAGTGCAGGTTGCGGCCGGTCCGACGGATTTCCGCGTCTCTGCCGGCTATATTGCCCTCAGCAAAACAGCGGATGATAGTCATAAGCGCGAATTCGCGTCTCTTGGGCTTACAACGCAGTTTGCTACCTACTGGTCGGCGCGTATTTTTAGCACTTACGACATTCAGCAGAACGAGATTTCCTCCGTTTCGGCGG
>DATMUQ010000251.1:0-6493 GCA_035563795.1 Terriglobales bacterium
GGGGAGCCGCTGAACGAAGCCGGCGCCTGGACGTTGATCGTCTGGTCAAAGCTGGAGCCTGTCACCGTCCAGGTAATATCCTGGCCGTTCTGGACTGCACCCGCCGGCAGTGCACCATCGATGGTGAAGCCCGCCGGCAAGGTCAGGGTGACCTGATGCACTTCCGATCCATCGCTGGAGTCGCCGAAGGTGGCGGTCAGATGGACATGGCCGTGCTCGCCCGCCGAGAAGGTATTGTCGCCGGTTCCGCCTGAGCCATAAGCATCGACCGTCACGCCGGTCGGCTTGTCGGCAACGGCGTCGACCGTCACGTTGATCACCCCACCGGAAATGTTCGCAGTATTGCTGCTGTCCGGATCGGTGATCGAGGCGGTGAAGTTAAGCGTGTAATCGTTGTCCTTGTCGTCCGCCGGTTCCTGCAGTGTCACCGACCCCAGATTGGCAGCCAGGATGGTGATGCTGTTGGAGCCATTGCCGACCACCGTATTGATGCCGTCGGAAATGATCACGCCGGTCGGAATGTTGTTGATCGTGATCGAGTTCAGGACTTCGTTGTCGTGCGGGGTGAAGACGCTCGACAGGTCGACCGCTCCCTTCACCACGGTGAAGTCGGCGACATTCTGATGCGGCTGGCTGTCCTCCGCTACCGTCACATTGGTGCTGTGGAGGGTGCCTTCGGCCGGATCGCTGTTCTTGACACCAACCGTGATCACGCCCTGCGCAGCATCGCCGTCACCGTCAGTCACCTGATAGGTGAAGTTGAAATTGCTGTCCTGGTTCACATTGACCGGCGGCGTGTAATAGACATGGCCATCGGCACCAATCGTCAGCGTGCCAATCGTGCTGCTGCCGTTGGTGACGATGGTAATGCCGCCAAGGCCGTCGGCACCCGACGAATAATGCCCGCCGAAGACCTGGTCGATGGTGCCGAGATCCTGCTTGCCGGTGTTCTCGGTGATGACATTCGCCAGATTGAAATTGGTCGCGGTCGGCGTGTCGTCATCGACATTGATCTTGATGAAGCCGGTCGCGGTGTCGCCATCGCCATCCGTCAGGGTGACGCCGAAGCTGAAATGGAGGTTGTCCTCAAAGCTCAGTTCCGGGCCGTTATTCTTGTCGTCCTGGTCGTGATAGGGATGCTGCAACGCCTGAAGCAGGGTGAAGACCCAGGTATTGCTGTTCTGGTCAAGGGTCAGCGTGAAGACGGTGCTGCCGTCAGTGTGATCCTTGCCGATGATCAGGGTGTTGGACACCGTGACATCGACCTGATGACCATCAGAGGTCTTCAGTGCCTGGTTGTTGCCATTGTCGTTGGTGACGCTCCAGCTGGTGAGCTTGATCGCATTGCTCGCCGCCGGGCCGTCGGCGCCATAATTGGCGACCACCGAGCCGCCGACACTGGCGCCGCCGGGGCCATCGCCACGATTGGCGCCGCCCAGGCTGTCATTGTTGTCGGGCGTGGTATCGGTGTCCTGATTGCCGGCGACGCCATTGGTCGCGGCGGTCAGGAAGTCCTCGTCGACGCGGCCTTCGCCGCCCTTGAAGTTGGGATCGGTGCTGACAATCGTCGGCGTGCCCGGCGTATCGTCATTGACCTTGATACTGAAGGCCGAGGATTGCTGGTCGCCATCCGCATCGGTGATCGTCGCCGTCAGGTTCAGTGTGATCTGACTGTCCTGCTGGCCGCTATGCTTCAGGGCATGGTCAAGTTCGAACGTATAGGTACCGTCACCATTATTGCTGATGACGAAGACATGGTGCTGGCTGGGATCATTACCGGTATAGCCGATGAGCTGACCGTTCACCATCGCGGTATGAACGTCATCGCCCTCGACCGTCTTCAGGCCGGTGGTGTTCAGGGCGAAAGTGGTCTTGCCCGGGCCATCCGCACCGACGCCGCCGCCATTCACGAAGTCGAAGCTGAAAGTCACCTTTTCATCGTTCGGGTTCTGCGTCGTCAAGGCATCTTCATCGACGGTGCTGTCATTGCTCCTGAAGTCGACCGTGAACTTCGACGGGCTGTCGTCATCGACCTTGATGGCGATCGTGCCGCTGGCATGGTCGCCGTCACCGTCGACCACATCGACACCGAAGTTCATCAGGATGTCTTGGGCGTTGTCGTTGTTCTCATTGTTCGGGTTGTTGTGCTCCAGCGCCTGATAGAGCGTGAAGGTGAAATCGCCCGTCTGGGTGTTCAGGGACAACGTGAACACCGGATGGTTGATACCATCATACTGGCCGTTGCCATTCACATAGCCAACCAGCGTTTCGACATTGCCGACGGTGGTGATCTGGAAGCTGAGCGGCGCGTTGTCGATCGAACGCTCGACATTCAGACCGTTCGGCAGGGTCAGGTGAATGCCGCCGGGGCCGTCGGCGCCAAAATTCACATTCACCGAGCCGGTGCAGTAGCTGTAGCCGTCGAGATCCTTATTGGCGTTCTGACCGCCGGCGGTATCGCTGTTATCGGCATCCTTGTTGCCGTTGAAACCGTCGTTGGTGTTGCTCTTCAGCCAATCCTCGTCGACGATGCCGACATTGCCGCTGTTATACGGATTGAGGTTGATCTGCTCACGGTTGCCCGAGGACGGATCGAAGCTGGTATAGCAGATGCTCTCGACGATCGGCCCGTCATCATGGACCTTGACCGTCAGGTTGCCATTGGCCGTGCTGCCATCGGCATCCGAGACGGTGTAGCCGAAGCCGAGATTGCTGATGATATCGGCAATATTGACCGTCGGATTGGTACCGTCGGCATTGGTATAGCCGTCATCCGGCGTATCCGCGTGCTGCAGGTTCTCCTTCAACGTGAAGGTGTAATAGCCGGTCGTGTCATCAACAGTCAGGACATAGACGTCCGTCGTCACTGTCCAGATGCCATTGGCATGGGTGATGGTTGCGCCATCGGCATTGTTGGAATGGACGTCGGTGATATGACCGGGGCCATCGCCGTTATACGAGAAGTTCAGGAAGCCGGTGGTCGCATTGGAGCCATCGCCCTTGGCGGTGCCGTCATGGCTGGTGCCCGGCTGGTCCAGGCCCTTCTCATAGACATCGGCGCAGCTCTCGCCGGTGGTCGGTGTCGCATCCTTCAGGCAGACGCAGATATCGGTGCTGACCGCATCGCCGTCCTGATCCCGGATCACGAACTGGAACGGCAGGTCCGAGCCGCCCGGATTGTTATCCAGCGGGCCATATTGCGTGTAGGTATAGCTGGCCGTGGCAATGCCGGTGGTCGAGTCCGGAGTGCCCGGATCGACATTGAGCGTGAAGACCACGAGATTGGTCACGCTATCGGTCGCGGTAATGACGATATGCCCGTCGACCACTGCTTCCGTGACGGTGACGGCATGGCCGTCCGAAGTCAGGGTCCCGCCGGTGTAATGTGCCTGGAAACCGAGGCCGGCTTCCGAGGTCGCATCGCCGGTCGGCGCGACACCGCCATCCGCACCATAGGTGTAGGTGAAGTGGCCGGTCTGCTTGTCGCAGGGCAGCAGGTTCAGGTTGAGCTGCTGCACCAGGTAGTCGCTGTTGTCACCATGGGTGAACTGGGCGTCATTGGTGGCGGTGAAGACCAGCTTGTCGAAACCGCCGGCAACCGTTGGGATGGCGAAGCCGAACTGGCCGCTCTTGCTGTCGGCGACGAAATCGCCTTGCGCAACCAGAACACCATCCTTGTAAGCGGCCCAGTGACCGGTCTCGTCGGTGCCGTTCTCGTCGGAATAGAAGCGCGCCAGCTCGATGGTGGCTGATTCCACCAGATGGGTGCCGAAGTCGAAGACCAGGCTTTCCGAACCGGTATTGTTGCCGGTGTAGTTGACCTCGTCGAACCGGCCGCCCGAGCCGCCATCGGTGGTGCTGATGACACCAAAGCCGACGCCATGGATATTGTCGACCGACGCGCCGCTGGTCGAGCCGGCATCGTTGAATGCCGTGATGGTCACCCAACCCGGCTTGTTGTTGGTGTCGACGGTGACGCTGCAGGTCGATTCGGAGAGGCAGGTACCGCCTTCCCGGCCGTTCGGATCGGAGCTGATGGTGCAATCGATGACCGGCTGGCAGACGATCTTCGGCGCATCGTCATCGACGACGAATTGCAGCGTCGTCGATGCCTTGTCCCCATCGGAATCCTGGACCTGGGCACCGAAATTGAGATTGAGGTTGTCTTCGTAACGGGTGATATCCCCGCCGCCATTATCCGGGTGCTGCAGGGCGCCCAGCAGGTCGAAGCAGAAATTGCCGCTCAGGCTGTCCAAAGTGACGGTAAAGACGTTGTGCGTCGTGTCGCCGTCGCTATACGAACCGGTGATCACCCACTCGGTGCCAACTTTGCACAAGGTCAGGCCGACATCGTGCCCGTCCGAGCTCTTCACGACATTGCCGCTGGCATCGGTGAAGCAGTCGACGTGGTCGCCGTCATTGTGCAGACCGGCCACCTTGAAGCTGAAGATCAGCGGCGTGTCGACTTCGTTCTGCACGTCGATCTGGCCGGTCACATGGGTATGGCCGGGACCATCGCCATTGTTGTTGCCGTCGGTGCCATAGGGGCTGTCGTGGTTGTCGGGGCTGGTATCCTTGTCGTGATTGCCCGGCACGCCGTTATTGGTGCTGGAGCTGAGCCAGTCCTCATCGACCTCGTTGTTGCCGCAGTCATAGCTGACCTTGCAGATGACCGGGGCGTCGTCGATGACCGACACTTCCAGCGGTGCATCGACATAGTCACCGTCGTAGTCGGTCGCACGGAAGTGGATCAGCTGCTGGCCGTCGTCGGTCAGGATATGAGTCGGATCATTCGGATCGCAGCCGTCCAGGTTCTCGACCGAGTGATACTGGACCAGCGTCAGTTCGCCGGTCTGCGGATCGAGATGCAGCATAAATACCGGGGTGCCATTGCCGCCCTGCTCGACATCCGCCACGGTCAGACGCGGCGTGTCGTCTCCGCCGCCCTCATCGGTTTTCGACGGGAAAGCGATACCGATGATGGTGTTGGCGTCGAGCTGATACGCCGTTACCTGCTCGCGGGTGAAGGTACCGTTGCCATTGTCAATGTCGATCCAGACGTTCGTCAGATGGCTGTCGACCGGCGTATTGGCCGCCGAGCCGTCCGGCGCGCCCGTCGCGGTCTTGCCATCCTGCATATAGAGCTGGAAGGCTGTCGCCGCGGCATTGCCGTCCTTGTCGAACAGCGTCTGACCGGCAATTGCATCCTTGGTACCGTCGACGCTGCCTTCGGCCTTGCCGTCAGCGCCGAAGCTGACATCGAGGCAGGTCTGCGCCGCGCCCAGGAAGACGTTGAAGCCGCAAGACGGATCGCTCGGATTGATGAAGTAGGAGGAATTGATGTTGCTCAGTACAGAATTGATATTGTCGGTCGCATCGGAGCTCGGATTGCTGTTCGCTGTATCAGCGGCGTGCTGCAGGTAATGGTTCGCCTGCCACTGCGTCATGCAGACATCATCGGTGCTTTGCGACTCCTGCTGCTGATAGGTGCCATGCGGGTCAAGCACCGACAGATCGGCGTTGTAGCCCGTCGCGTTGCCATGCGACGGACCCTGCACGCCCGGGGTCTCGTCGATGCCGATGGTCAGATTGGCCGGGTCGTACTGAACCGGGCCATAGGCATGGGTCGATCCTTCGCCGCTGGTTTCACCGCCAGTGTCGATGCAGCCATAGTCGAAATGGCCCAAGGCCGGGACGTCGTCGATGTCGCGGAAGACAAGATCGTTCGGATTGCTCGCGGTGAACACGGCGCTGCCTGAGGCGTTCAAGAAGAACTCGGTGGGCAGGTCGAATTCAACCGCATTCGCGCCGGTGTTGTCGATCGGGCCGTAGATCGTATAGGTGATGTCGAAGGTGCTCTGGGCCGCGCCGTTCGGCTCCTGGATCTCGAGGCTGAACACCACGACCGTCTGGCCGCAATCGGTGTAATAGGCGACGATGCTCTCGCCATGGGTCGCCGTCGCCGGCAACAGCTCATATGACAGCGCATTGCCATGCGAGGTCAGGTTCTGCGCCACCAGCGCATTGATGACCGGCGTGACGCCGTTGTGATCGAAGGTCAGCGTACCGCCCGGGCCGTTGTGGAAATTGACCGCCACATGCGCCGTCGCAGAGAGCGGCTCGCGGTCCTGGTCGATGCCGCCATTGTTATCCGAGAGCGGCGGGGTGTTCTGGCTGCCATTCTCGTTGTCATTGGTGTCGAATGGGTCGTTGCCAGTCCGGCTCTTGAAGCTGTAATCGCCGAAGAAGCTGTTCAGCTGGTCCTGCAGCCCGGCGCTGGCCGGATTGTCCGAGCCGCTGAAGAAGACCTCGACCTGCTCGCCCGAGGTCTCGCCGTTATGGGTGTAGCGGACGTGGTGGAGATCGTCCTCGTTCACCACGCCATTGGTGATGTCGAAGGTGATGCTGTAGCTGGGCGCTTCGCCGACAACCAGGATGTTCTCGTCCGGCTGGATCAGCTTGTACTGCAATTCGGTCGGGTTGATGACACCGA
>DATMUQ010000252.1:0-4226 GCA_035563795.1 Terriglobales bacterium
AATGCGGCACCTGGTAGAAGCGGTTTGGCGCCGTCACCGGGCCAAGCTTGATGGGTTCGAAAAGGATATCGAAACGCGGTTCTCTCGACATTGCACGTCTTTCTGCTCGGCCTTACATACGCGACGCGTTGGTGATTTTAGGAACGCTCAGTATTTCCCCTCAGTGATCTTGCCATCGTCATTGCTTCGCCTCGAGCCTGTCCAGCAGGCGGTAATACTGGCTCATGGCGATCACACCGAGCTTGCGGAAAGCATGCAGGGCAAAGCGATCCGGTGTCGAGACCGGGAATGGCAGATCTTCCACCGTCATGCCGCCGATGAAATCCGCCATCACCTTGCCGATGGTGGTGCAGGCAGCAACACCGCGCCCATTGCAGCCGAGGGCCGCATAGAGATTGGGCGCAAGGAGATGCGCATGCGGCATGGTATCCTTGGTCAGCGCCACCTTGCCGCTCCAGACGAACTGGATCGGTGCTTCTGCCGCCTGGGGGAAAGTCCTGGCCAGTGTCGCGCGCAAGGCGGAAGCATCGCGCAAGGTCGGATTGTCATCGACCGGGCAACGGCCGCCCATGATCAACCGACCCTCGTGATCGAGGCGGAAATACTGCAGGAGGCGCCGCGTATCGGTCGCCCCCTGGCCGCCCGGCAGAATCGTCTCGCGGATCGATTTGTCCAACGGATAAGTGGCGATCTGGAAGCTGCTGACCGGTACGACGCTTTGACGCAGACCCGGCCAGAGATCATCGGTATAGGCATTGGTGGCGAGGAGGACCTTGTCGGCGGTGATGGTTGTGCCGCCAAGATCAAGCGCCCAGCGCTCGCCGGCCCGATGCAAGCCCCTGACCGGCGTATAGGCATGGATCGTGGCACCTTCGGCAATAGCCGCCGCTGCCAGGCCGCGGGCATAACTCAAGGGCTGCAACACGCCGCCGCGCGGATCATGCCAGCCACCGACATAGAGATCGGACGGACAGCCAACCATTCGTGTCATCTGCGGACGGTCGAGCACCTTCGCCGCCACGCCTCGTGCCATCCATTGCGCCGAACGGGGCTGGATCAGCTCGCGATAGGCCCGCTCGCCATGCGCCGCCTGGATCCAACCCGTATGGATCGGATGACAGTCGATCTTATAGGTCTCAATCAGGGAGGCGACGAGGCTGGCGCCGGCCCCCATGGTCGCCGTGATGGCCGCGCCCTTCTTCTGTCCGAAGACCGCTTCCAGCCGATCGGGCTCGAATTTCAACCCGGCGATGATCTGCCCGCCATTGCGCCCGGAAGCACCCCAACCCGGCTCGGAGGCCTCGATGACCGTTACCTTCTTGCCCGCCTTGGCGAGATGCAAGGCGGCACTCAACCCGGTATAGCCGGCGCCGACGATCGCGATCTCGGTCGCGGTATCGCCTTTCAGCGGGTGATAATCCGGCGCCTTGCAGGCGGTCGCAGCCCAGAGGCTGGCCGGCAAGACGGATTGTTCGGTGACCTGCATGCATTTCCCCTGCTTGCCGGGCCCCGCCGCACTTACGGCGGGCAAGTCCAGCCATCGCCATTGGGATACGACGGGCGTCCCCCAGGCCGGAAAGGCAAAAGAGTCGCGACGACATGACTGCAGGTCATGCCTGATCACGCCCGGTCAGGTTATCGGCGCCCGAGCTTCAGCTGCGCTTCCATTTCCCGCATTTCCGCGATCAGCCAGTCCTTCACCAGCACCGCCGATTGCCGCAGCGGACGTTGCTTGGAGGCGACGATATCATAGCTGAGGCCGGTCCGGAGCTGCTGTGGACCGGCGGTGATCAGGCCCTCTTCCAGCAATTCATGGCCGACGACATGCAGCCAGCCGAGCGCCAAGGCCCGGCCTTTGAGAGCCGCCTGGACCACCAGGCTGTAATCCGAGAAGGTGATGTTGCGTGAGGCCGATGGCGCTGGCGTGCCGGTCTTCGCGAGAAAGACCGGCCAGGGCACCCGCATGGTGCCGGAGAGATTGGCGAAGATATGCGGATTGTCTTTCTTCGGCTTGGCCAAGGTGCCATGCTGCTTGGCATAGCCGGGACTGCAGACCGGCACCACGATCTCATCCAGCAGCTTCCAGCTATATTGCCCGTCATTCTCCGGGTGATTGTGCCGAATGGCGAGATCAACATCGTCGAACGGGCCAACCGGCTCGCCTTTCACCAGCTGGAAGCGGACATCGATATTGGGAAAGGCCGCCTGGAAGCGGTCGACCGCCGGCACGAACCAGTTCACGGCGAAGGCCGAGGAGATCGAAAGCGTGACGACGCCGGTCTTGCCCTGGCGTACCCGCAATTCCTCAAGCGCCGCCTCGATGGTCTGGAAGCCCTGCCCCACCGCCTTGTAGAGCATTTCGCCTTCTTCCGTCAGGACAAGCCCAGTAGCCCCACGCTGGAACAAAGGTGTCACGAGATGGGTCTCCAGCTTCTTGATCATGCGACTGACCGCCGACTGGGTGACGTTGAACTCCGCCGCCGCGCGGGTGAAATTGAGATGCTTGGCAGCCGCTTCGAACATGAAGAGCGCGACAGGCGACGGCAGAGACCTTCTGAGAGACATCGTTCTTTTCCGAACAGGCATGATCACGCCACAGCCGGCGCTCGCTACATCAGCGTCGATATTTGCCATAATTCGGGAAAATAGCCAGCATATGCCGGCACGAGCCCCGACCTATGATGGTCCCAAAAAAAGATCGGCCCGGACGGCGGATGCCATCCGGGCCAAGGCAAGGCCGCGGAAACGGGGCTGTTAGAGCAGGCCTTGTTCCTTGAGGAAGGTCGTCGCGACGTCCTCGACTGCCATCTTCTTCACATCAACCTCGCCGTTGAGGCGCTGCATCGTCGCGTCATCGAGCTTGGCGGCAAGTCCTTCCAGCACATCCTTGATATCGGGATGCGCATCCAGCGTCGCCTTGCGGATCACCGGAACGATGGCGTAATTGGGGAAGAAACCCTTGTCATCCTTCAGCAGCACGAGGTTCATCGACGCCACGCGGCCATCTGTGGCGCCGGCAACGGCCACATCGACATCGCCATTGCCGACCGCCGGATAGACAAGGCCGATCTCCATCGGCCGCACATTGGCCCGGCCGGCTTTGAAATCATACATCTTCTGCAGGCCGACGAGCCCGTCATCGCGCTTCACGAATTCCGCCGTGGTCGCCATCATCACCGGCTTGCCGGCCTTATAAGCGGCGGCAAGATCGGAGATCGTCACCATACCGTCGGTATGCGGGTTATTCTTGCGGATCGCCAGGGCATAGGTGTCATTGGCTTTCGATGGCGCCAACCAGACCAATCCCCTTGCCGCATCGAGGTCCCTGACCTTGTTATAGGTCTCTTCCGGGCTCAACCGATCGGTGACCTTGTCCACGGTCACCAGGGTTGTGCCGGTATACTCCCAATAGAGATCGACCTCGCCCGATTCCAGGGCGGCCCGGACGATATTGGTTCCCATGCCGTCCTTCTTGTCGACCTTGTAGCCTTTCTTCTCAAGCAACTGCTTGGTCATCTCCGCCAGCAGGAACTGCTCGGTGAAGTCCTTGCCGCCGACCGTGATATCGGCCGCTAGCGCCGGGCCGGTCAGCATCGCGGTGACTACCGTCGCCAATAACAAGCGCTTCACTCCGGAAATCGTTTTCATTTTTACCTCCCTGACATTTGGTTATGGGTTTCTTGCGCGTAATAACCGCCCTTGCCTCAGCGCCCATGCGTCAGCGAAGCGGATTGATGCCGCGCGACACCAACAGGTACTGCAGGAGACCGATGAAGAAGTCGGTCAGCAGCGCCAGGATCGCGGTCGGAATGGCGCCTGCCAGCATGGTCGGCAGGTCGTTGAGGGCGATGCCGGTGAAAATCAGTTCGCCAAGCCCGCCGGCCCCGATCAGGAAGGCCAGCGGTGCTGTGCCGACACAGATCACCAATGCCGTGCGGATGCCGCTAAAGATGACAAAAAGGGCGTTTGGCAATTCCACGCGCCAGAAGACCTGGCGTGGCGTCATGCCCATGCCCCGGGCGGCCTCGATCAACGGCGCCGGCACCTGGCGCAAGCCGGTATAGGTGTTGCGCACGATCGGCAACAAGGTTGCGACCCAGAGGCCGAAAATCGACGGCGCAAGGCCGATCCCCAGCAGCGTCATGCTGAGCGCGATGACCGCCAGGGTCGGTATGGTCGAGCCGAGATTGAACACCTGCAGGATCAGCTCGGCATGACGGCGAAAT
>DATMUQ010000253.1:0-5993 GCA_035563795.1 Terriglobales bacterium
CGATGCCCTGCATCGCCGGTTTTGTTTTGACGTCAGGCCGCGCCGAAGACGCGCCGGAAGATCGTGTCGACATGCTTGGTGTGATAGCCAAGGTCGAAACAGTCTTCGAGATCGCGCGCCGGGATGCGCTCCATGACCGCCTTGTCCTTCTTCAGCTCGGTGAGGAAATCCGCACCTTCCAGCCAGACCTTCATGGCGTTGCGCTGCACCGCCTGATAGGCCTCTTCTCGACTGAGCCCCGCCTGGGTCAGCGCCAGCAGCACGCGCTGCGAATGTACGAGGCCGCCATAGCGATCGAGATTCTTCTGCATGTCCTCCGGATAGACGAGCAGCTTGTCGATCATGCCGGCGACACGCATCAGCGCGAAATCGAGCGCGATCGTCGCATCGGGACTGAAGACGCGCTCGACCGAGGAATGCGAGATATCGCGTTCGTGCCAGAGCGTGACATTCTCCAGCGCCGGCGTCACAGCGGCACGCACGATGCGCGCAAGACCGGTCAGGTTCTCGGAGAGGACCGGATTGCGCTTATGCGGCATCGCTGACGAGCCCTTCTGGCCCGGCGAGAAATATTCCTCAGCCTCGCGCACTTCCGAGCGCTGCAGATGGCGCACTTCCGTCGCCAGATTCTCGATCGAGCTGGCGATGACGCCGAGCACGGCGAAGAACATGGCGTGGCGGTCACGCGGAATGACCTGGGTGGAGACCGGCTCGACCTTGAGGCCGAGTTTCGCCGCGACATGCTCCTCAACCCGCGGATCGATATTGGCGAAGGTACCGACCGCACCGGAAATGGCACAGGTGGCGATCTCGTCGCGCGCCGCCAGCAAACGCTGCTTGGCGCGGTCGAAGGCGGCATAATGGCCGGCGAGCTTCAGACCGAAGGTGGTCGGCTCGGCATGGATGCCATGGCTGCGGCCCATGGTCGGGGTCAGCTTGTGCTCATAGGCGCGCTTCTTGAGCGCGGCCAGGACCTGATCGAGATCGGCGAGCAGCAGATCGGCTGCCTGCTTCATCTGCACGGCGAGGCAGGTATCGAGCACGTCGGACGAGGTCATGCCCTGATGCACGAAGCGGGCGGAAGGGCCGACATATTCGGCGAGATTGGTCAGGAAGGCGATGACGTCGTGCTTGGTCTCGCGTTCGATCTCATCGATCCGGGCGATTTCCCATTTGCCCTTGGCCCAGACTTCCGCTGCCGCTTCCTTGGGAATGACGCCGAGTTCGGCTTGGGCGTCGCAGGCATGCGCCTCGATCTCGAACCATATACGGAAACGATTTTCCGGCTCCCAGATCCGGGTCATTTCGGGGCGGGAATAACGGGGGATCATCAGCTGCCTCTCGACGGTCATAAAGCGGCGCTAAAGCACCGTTAAATGATCTTTGAGTCAACTGATTTCGGCCTTCGCAGCCCCGCCGGCCGCAGCTGCCGCCCTGTTCCGTGGGCGGTCAGCGGCCAGCGAACTGCGGGTAGCGGTCAGTGACCGCCGATGACATGCATCTCGGTCAGGCCAGGCAGCGCCTCGATGGGCGAGAACGGTGTGAAAAAACCGCTGCCGACCGCGCCGTGATTGGCGGCAAAGGGCCCGCCCGCCGCGGTATGGAAATTGGCGAGATCGTCGGCCGCTGCCGCCAGGATATCGTCCAGGCTCAATGCGGGCGCGTGACCGGCCTCCGTGCCAGCTTGCGGCGCATGTCCTGCGTCCGGCGCGGGATCGACCGTCTGATGCGGTGCCGGGAAGATCAAGGCCGAGGTATCGAGCCCCGCCAGTTGCAGGTAGTGGCCATGTCCGGCACTGGCCTGGTTCGCCATCCCCTGCTCCCCGACCAGCAGGTCCGTCAGGTCGGCCCCGGAAGCCTCCGAGAAGCTCGCCAGCAGCGGATCATTGGCCGACAAATGGCTGCCTGCCGCACCACCCACATGGCTGAGATCAAACAGGTCGCCGCCATCGGCCAGCAGGGCAAAACCGAGCTGATCGGCCGCCGCCAGATCGATATGAATTCCGTGTTCTGTCATCCCCAAATCCTCGTAACGTGTCGGACGTCTCAATTAATCCGCGTCCTGATTGAGAGGATTTTGCTCAAATGCAACTTAATTAAGGATTAAATTATTGGCGATTTTTCGCGCTGAATCAGCGACTTATACTTAATAAAGTCTTAAAAATGCCTATTTCTTGCCCTTCAGGCGGCAACGAGGGCTTGGCGCCGCCGGTGGCGATATTGTTGCCACTCTGAATAGAGAATGCCGAGAATGACCAGTGCCGCGCCGAGAACCTGCTGCAGGCTGGGGATGGTGCCCATGATGGCCAGGATGGCGAGGGCGACGATCGGCACCAGGTTCAGATACATGGTGGCGACCACCACACCGACCTGCCGGACGCCATAATTCCACAGCAAAACGCAGAGCACGATCGAGGCGAAAGTCAGCCAGCAGAGCAGGACGACATGCCAGGCATCGGGTGGCATCGCCGGCGGGATCTGCGCCCAGCCGACCTTGCCCGCCGCCAGATAGACACCGAGCAGCATCGGCACGCCGCCGCCGATGGTGCTGGCGGAAATGCGCAATTGCGACCAGCCCTGCAGCCAGCGCTGGGCCGAGATCGAATACCAGGTCCAGCAGCAGGCCGCGGCCAGGATCAGGATCTCGCCACCGCGCAGGACGAAGACCGAGCCGCTTTCGCTCAATTTGGAGAAGTCGACGGTCGCCAGGCTGCAGCCGATGACGGCGAGGATGATGGCCGGGATCATGCGGTGGTTGATCGGCTCGCGGAAGCTCAGCCAGGCGACGATCGCCGCCACCACCGGATTGGCAGCAGAGAGCACGGCAGCGACGATCGGATTGGCATGGGCAACGCCAACCGTATAAAGCGGCGCGAACAGGCCGAGGCCGATGGTGCCGAGCAAAGCCGGCCGCCACCAGGCGATACGCGGCAACCCGATGCGGCCCCGCTCCTGCCACCACAACAGCAACAGCAAGACCGGCGCGCCGGCGCAGTAGCGCAATGATCCGAGGAAGAACGGATCCCAGACCTGGGCGAGATAACCAATGATGGGAACGACGGTGCCCCAGGTCGTGGCCACGACCAGCAGACCCAGATTGGCACCCCACTTACCCATTACGCCGCCTCACCCCTGCATAGACGCGGCGAGCATGCGCGGCACGACCTATCCGGTCAAACCGGGAAAGCGCATGGCGGTCATGTTGCTAGCTGATCATTGAGACGGTCTTGGCTGCTGTGGTCGTGCTGACCAAGGTCGAGAATGACGGTTGAAGAAGCAGTCTGCACATAGTGCAGATCGCAAACGCCACTGTCATTGCCGGGCTTGACCCGGCAATCCATGGCAAACATCGGCGCAGTCTCCATCATGGACCCTCGGATCAAGTCCGAGGGTGACAACGAAAGAGGCCCAGCACAAAGCCGCGACATCAAAGAGCTTTGTCATTGCCCGACCTGACCCGGCGAGCGCGCAAAACAAAAGGGCCGGCGAAACCGCCGGCCCTTCCGTTGCACTGATGATCAGGATCAGCGCGAATAGAATTCGGTGACCAGATGCGGTTCCATCGTGACCGGGTACGGCACGTCGGCGAGAGCCGGGACGCGCACGAACTTGGCGGTCATCTTCTTGTGGTCGACTTCGATGTATTCCGGCACGTCGCGCTCACCGGACTGGACGGCGCCGAGCACCATGGTCAGTTCGCGGGCCTTGTCGCGGACCTCAACGACATCGCCTTCCTTCAGCTGGTAGGAGCCGATGTTGACGCGCTTGCCGTTGACCTTGACGTGGCCGTGATTGACGAACTGGCGGGCAGCGAAGACGGTCGGCACGAACTTGGCGCGATAGACCACCGTCTCCAGACGGCGCTCGAGGAGACCGATCAACATCTCCGAGGTATCGCCCTTGCGGCGGACGGCTTCGGCGTAAAGCTTGCGGAACTGGCGCTCGCCGATCGAGCCGTAATAGCCCTTCAGGCGCTGCTTCGCCATCAACTGGATGCCGAAATCGGTCGGCTTCTTGCGGCGCTGGCCGTGCTGGCCCGGGCCATATTCGCGGTTGTTCAGCGGGCTCTTCGGGCGGCCCCACAGATTGACGCCGAGGCGGCGGTCAATTTTGTGCTTGGCTTCAATACGCTTACTCATAACTTATCCTTTCTCGCGCGTGGCGATGTTGTTGGTGTCCCGGCTGTCCGTCCCGGTGAGATCCGGCGGCTGGGCAGCAGCGAAGACGCGCTGTCCGGCTCGAGAGCGGGCGGACTATAGCCAGCGAGAACGGGAAGTCAAGAAAGCTGCGGGCGATTCCATGTGAGGGCTGCAACCCTCGGGCGACCGATCGAACGAGCCATTAATGTACTGAAAAATAATAGAATTTTCCGTGGCAATTATCTTTATCGGTACCACCGAGCCGATCCTGCATACCGCAATCTGGCTTTAGCACCTGGTTTGCCGGGCGAATTTCGTCCCCAATCGGGCAGCCAGGCCCGCGGCTTTGCTCATGACGGCGTTCCTGACCGTCCTCAGATACCGGCTTTATCCCACCCATCCGAGGGGCGACAACGCCGAGCAGCGTCTTGAGAGGCTGACGGGCCAAATGCACAGGGCTTCCGCCAGTCATCACACCGACGGAAGCCCTGCTGCAATGAGCAGTGATCTCTTGATCAGGCAGCCTTGCCGGGCTTTTTGCCGAGAATGATCATGCCCAGCACGTCGTCCTGGCTGACATCGGTGACATTCTCCGTGCCAACCAGCTTGCCGTTCTTCATCACGGTGACGCGGTCCGCCACCTCGAAGACGTCATGCATGTCATGGCTGATGAGGAAGATGCCGATCCCCTCCTGCTTCAGCGCGAGGATCGTGTCCATCACCATACGGGTCTCGGCCGGGCCGAGCGCCGCGCAGGGTTCGTCCATGATCAGGATGCGGGCGTTGAAATAGAGCGCGCGGGCGATCGCCACGGTCTGGCGCTGGCCGCCCGACATCGAGCGCACCGGCTTCAGGATCTCTTTGAAGTTCGGATTGAGCCGCGAGATGATCTGCCGCGCCTCATGTTCCATGCGATGCGAATCCAACGTGCCGATCGGGGTGCGCAATTCACGGCCGAGGAAGAGATTGCCTGGCGCGTCGATGTTATCCGCCAGGGCCAGGGTCTGGTGGATGGTCTCGATACCAGCGGCCCGCGCATCGCGCGGCGTGTGCAGATGCACGACCTGGCCGTTGACCAGGAACTCGCCCTCATCCTGCGGATAGACGCCGGAAAGCATCTTGATCAGGGTCGACTTGCCGGCACCATTATGGCCGAGCAGGCCGACGACCTCGCCCTTATAGAGATCGCAGGACATATCGCTGACGGCATGCACGCCGCCGAAGCGCTTCGAGATGTTGCGGACTTCGACGAGCGGCGTGCCGCGATCGGTGGTGCTGGCTGACATGGTGGCGCCTCCGCTCATCGTCCCATCCTCTTATTGTAGACCGTATCAAACCAGACGGCGCCGATCAGGATGAGGCCGATGAAGATCTGCCGCTGGGCGCTGGAGACATCCAGCAACACCATGCCGTTATCGAGGCTGGAGATGATCAGCGCGCCGATGACGGCACCGGGGATCGAGCCGAGACCACCGGCGAGCGAGGTACCGCCGATGACAGTCGCGGCGATGACATAGAGTTCCTGCAGGGTGCCGATGGAATTGGCGCCGGAATTGAGGCGCGCCGTGGTGACCACGGCCGCAATGGCACTCAAGGAGCCCATCAGGGCGAAGATCGAGATCAGCAGCCGCTTGGTATTGATGCCGGAGAGGAGTGCTGCCTCCGGATTGCCACCATAGGCAAAGACATAGCGGCCGAACCGGGTTCGGGTGGCGACGAAAGTGAGCACGATCATCACGGCGATCAGGATCAGCACCGGAATGCCGATGCCGGTACCGATCGGATTGCCGTCAGCGTCCTTATGGGCGGGATCGGGATAGGAGTTCATCGTCCAGACAAAGGCGCCGATCGCTA
>DATMUQ010000254.1:0-2343 GCA_035563795.1 Terriglobales bacterium
CCTTGCAGAAGACCTTCGCCTGCGTGCGCCCCTTCGGCACCGTCGTCAGCATCGGGCAAGCGGCCGGCCCGATCCCGAAGATCGATGTCAGTGAGATCGGTCCCAAGCGCTCACTGATCTTCGCCCGCCCCAGCGTTATGGGCTATAGCAGCGATCCGGAAACCTATCGCCCGGCTGCCGCCGAGACCATCGCCGCCCTCGCCGCCGGCATCAAGCCAACGATCGGCAAGAGCTATCCGCTCGCGGAAGCCGCCCGGGCCCAGGACGACCTGGAACATGGCCGCAACCGGGGCAGCCTGATCCTCCATATATGAGACGCAAAGAAAAACTTACCGATCCGATTAGAAAAGCCGAATGGCGGCTGTCGGGCGCCTCGTCTAGACCGGTTAAGCATGGCGGTTTCCGTCGGTTTCTCGGGAGGACGAGGTGGGCGACAAGAGCGATCAGGGCAGCGATCTGACGGCGGTTACCGGTGAGATGCCACTGGCTGGCATCCGCGTCCTCGATTTCGGCCAATATATCGCCGGGCCGGCCGCCGCCATGATGCTGGCCGATCAGGGTGCCGAGGTGATCCATATCGATCCCCCCGGTGGCCCGCGCTGGCAATCGCCAGCGGCAATCGTGCTCAATCGTCGTAAGCAATGCATCACCCTCGATCTCAAGCAGCCGGATGACCTCGCCATCGCCCACGACCTCGTGCGGCGCAGCGATGTGCTGATCGAGAACTTCCGCCCGGGCATCATGGGCCGCCTCGGCGTTGGTGCCGATGAGATGCGCGCCCTCAACCCCGCTCTTGTCTATGTGTCGCTACCAGGCTTCGCATCCAGCGATCGCGACTTCGGGCATCTACCTGCCTGGGAAGGGATCATCGCTGCCGCCTCCGGGCAATTCAACGATATGGGCCTCAACCGGGTGCTGATGGGGATCAATCCCTCCTTCTCACCGCTTTGTCTGCCCTCGGCCTATGGCGCTGCCCTCGGCGCCACATCGGCTGTGCTGGCGCTCTATGCTCGTGCTTCACGCGGCGGTCGCGGCGATCATATCGAAGTGCCGCTGGCGTCAGCTTTGATGGAAGGCCTCGCCTATAATTCCCTGAAGGTCGATCCCTATCCCGAACGCTATCACTCGCCACGCGAGCGCGAGATCGCCCGGCGCCGGGCTGCCGGTGCGAAGATGGATCTCAGCTATGACGATCTGCAGGCCTTCCTCGACCCCTTCTATCGCAGCTATCTCTGCGCCGATGAACGGCCCTTCTATGTCGTCTGCGCCTCGCATCGCGATCATGTGCGCAAGCTCCTCGAACTCATGAACCTGCTCGAACCCTTGCGCGCCGCCGGCATGCCTGAGCTGGACGATTGGTATCTGCCGAAATCCAACTGGCCTGAGGGTGTCGAGGGCTCGCTCGGGCTCTATCCGACACCGGAACCTTGGGCCGAGCGTATCACCGCCACAATGGCGGCACTCTTCCGCACGAAAACGAGTTTCGACTGGGAGGAGATCTTCGGGGCTGCCGGCATTCCCGGTGCCGCCCATCGCCTGACCGAGGAATGGCTGGCCTCAGCGCATTCGCGCGAGGCCGGGCTGCTGATCGAAACGATCGATGCCGCGAAAGGCCCGATCCTGCAACTGGGTCCGCTGGCCTGGCTCCAGCACACGGCGGCAGCTGTGACCGAGACCACACGAGTCTCCCAGCCGGATGCGGATCGCGATGCTATTCTTGCGGTCGCCCATGATGGCGACACGAATTCGACACAGGTGACCAGCGACGCCGCAGGTGAAAAGCCCTGGCTCGCCGATATCCGCATCCTCGACCTCACCAATGTCATCGCCGGTCCGACCATTGCCGGCCTGCTGGCCCGCTTCGGCGCCGAAGTGATCAAGCTCGATGCCACACGCCCCAGCTTCGATCCCTGGACCACCATCGTCTTCGGCATGCAGAGCAACCAGGGCAAGGAGAGCCTGCTCGCCGATCTCAAAACCGCCGCTGGCCAGGAAATCCTGCACCGGCTGCTGCTTTGGGCCGATATTGTCACCGTCAATGCCAGCGAGCGGCAATTGGCCGACCTCCATCTGACGCCGACGCGGATCGCCGCCGTCAATCCCCGCGCCATCCTCTGCCGCATCGACGCCTTTGGCGGTCCAAAGACGGGACCGCGCAGTGCCTATCCCGGCTATGACGATCTCGTCCAGGCTTCGACCGGCATCATGGCGCGGTTCGGCGGTTCGCTACAGACGCCGGAGGAGCATGCCCATGTCGGCACCATCGATGTGCTCTGCGGCTTCTGCGGCGCGCTGGCGAGCGCAATCGCCCTCTTCCACCGCCAGCGCACCGGGCGCGCCAGC